>JAISGO010000011.1 GCA_031263025.1 Coriobacteriales bacterium | reverse complement strand
TGAGCTTGGCGTGGGTTAGCGTCCTCCGCCCCGTCAAGTAACCCCAAAAGCTTGCGTAACTGTGAGTGGAGGCCGAAACCTTCCATCACTTGGCGTAGACGTTGGCTGTCGAAGTCTGGGAAATGCAAGCTCTGCAAGTCGAGTCCAACCGGCGCGTCACGCAGGATAGTGGCGACCTGGCGCGAGTCTAGGGCCATCTGTTGGTTGGCCCGGACCTTTTCACCGAGCTTGCCCTTGACCTCGTCAGCATGCTGGTAGAGCCCCTCGATACTACCATATTGTTGGAGCAGCTTGGTCGCGGTCTTGGCCCCCACCCCGGGCACCCCGGGGATGTTGTCCGAGCTGTCGCCCATCAGCCCCAGGTAATCCGGCACGAGCTCGGGCCCTACCCCGAACTTGTCAACGACTCCGGCCGGATCATAATCGACGATATCGGTCATGCCCTTACGGGTATTGATGACATGGGTCTGCTCGCTGACGAGCTGCAGGATGTCCTTGTCTCCGCTGATCAAGAGGCAGCGCTGCCCGCCTTCACGTTCGCACTCAGCCGAAAGGCTGCCCAGAATGTCGTCGCCCTCGAAGCCCTCGAGCTTGACCACGGGCACCCCGAGTGCGACCAGGATCTGCTCGATCACGGGGAACTGGACTTTGAGCTCATCGTCCATCGGGGGGCGCTGGGCCTTATAGAGCTCGATTGCCTCGAAACGATACTTGGGCACTCCGGCATCGAAAGCCGCCACCAGTGCATCTGGGTGAAATTCCTGGATGAACTTGATCAGCATCGCCAAAAAACCGAAAACGGCATTGGTCGGTGTCCCGTCCGGGGCATTCATGGTCGGCGGTACCGCATGATAGGCACGGTGGATCAAGGAATTGCTGTCGATGACCGCGACCGTGCGCTCGCTTTGTGGATTGGTGGGCATGCGTTTATTCTAGCTTGTCCGACTTTTGCAGAAGCCCTGCGCCCTTTGGCCAGGGTGGCCGGAGCATCTACTAGGAAAGGGCATCCTTGATACGGTCGCCGA
Source organism: Coriobacteriales bacterium (assembly GCA_031263025.1). Lineage (GTDB taxonomy): Bacteria > Actinomycetota > Coriobacteriia > Coriobacteriales > UBA8131 > JAISGO01. The sequence goes on along the minus strand of JAISGO010000011.1, from coordinate 23,419 downwards.
CTTTTTTCTTCTTCTTGGCCTTATGGGGGTCCACCCGATGTTCCTTAGCAGGGCTTTGCCCGAGCTCCTCACGTAACTCTGAGAGCAGGTCTTGGGCGTGCTTAGTGAGTTTTCGGGGAATCGCGATATTGACTTGGACGTAAAGATTGCCCCGGCTCTCCTTGCGGAAGGCGTACATGCCCTTGTCCTTGACCCGCAGGACGTCACCGTTTTGAGTGCCGGCCGGGATCTTCAGCTTGATATGCTCCCCTTTGAGGATGCCGTCTACCATTACCTCACCGCCGAGGACAGCGTCTACTAGGTTAATCGTGACCTGGGTGAAGAGGTTGTCACCGTCGCGACTGAAACGCTCATGCTCGATGATGCGCACGGTCACGATCAGATTACCCGAGGGGGCATTGTGCATGCCGGCTTCGCCGTAATTCTTCAGGCGCAGCTGTTGGCTGTCATGGATACCGCGGGGAATCTCGACGGTCAGACGCTCGCGGTCGGGCATACGGCCCTGACCCTCGCAGTCGGGACAGGCGTTAGTGATGATCTGACCGGTGCCGCCACAATCCGGACAGGTGGATTGGGCTTGCATGTCGCCCAGGATGGTGCGTTTGATAGTGACCACACGGCCGCGCCCCTGGCAGGAGGGACAGTCCACAAACTTGCCACCAGGGCCAAGGCCAGAACCATGGCAGGTCTCGCAGGGAGCCAGGCGGTCGTAGGCGATTTCCTTCTTCGTCCCGCTGGCCGCTTCTTCCAGGCTGATCCGGATGCCGACCCCCATGTCGCGGCCTTCCTTGCGGATATTGGCCCGGCTCTCCGCCCCGCCCCCGAAGAAAGTCGAGAAGAGGTCGCCCATTCCGAAGCCGCCACCGAAAATGTCGGAGAAGTCGACAGATTCGTAGCCCATCCCGCCGGCGCCGCTGACCTTGCCGAAACGATCGTATTGGCTGCGCTTCTGCTTATCGCTTAAGACCTCATAGGCCTCATTGAGGGATTTGAACTGTTCCTCGGCATCAGGTGCCTTGTTGACGTCGGGGTGGAGCTGGCGCGCCTTCTTATAGAAAGCCTTCTTGATCTCCGAGTCGCTGGCGTCGTGCGAGACGCCGAGGATATCATAATAATCGCTGGTCTGGGTATTCGGCATAGGCCTTATATTCTAGCAGAGCTGAAAGGCGATGGGTGACATTTGTTCAACGGCTTGAGCCGCTTCGAGCTTATTCCCAATTCGCCTTGACGATGACCTGGAGGGGCCAAAGTGGTAGGTCACCTGCAGGGAAACACTGCGCGAAAGGCGCAGGCACAGCCATGACCACCAAGGGCAGACCGGCTCGGACGGCAAGCTCGCGGCTGAGCAGCAAACCCCGTTCAAGACAGGCTTCATCAGTGAACTGCTTGAGGTGGGTGTTATCAGCCAGAGCGGTGAAAGCTAAACCAGAGCTCGCCTCGACTTGGTGCAACACCGCCTGGGCAGCCGCCACCGTCGGCGTCTCTTGTAGGGAGAAGTTGAGGAGGAAAAGTACCTGGCGATCAGTGACCGATTCGATCTGGGCCTTAAAACGCCCCAGGCTGCGTGCGCCCTCGGGGTCGCCCCCGACGTCCAACACGACTGGGGCCGTGCTGGACGCACGGGCAATCGCAAGGTCGATACCGGGCATCAGAGAGGGTGTGTCGAGGTTGTCGCCGGAGTGGACCGGGCCAAGGAAACGCACCCCCCAGGATTTCAGCTCAGAGAGGTAATTGCCGCTACGGAAATAGGGATTTACGATATCAAGATCGATCAGAGTGACCTTAAGGCCGGCTGCAGCCTGGGCTTTGACGAGATTAAGGGCAAAATTGGTCTTGCCGGCACCCAGGGGTCCACAGATGACGGTCAAGGCGCTGTTGATCAGTAATGTGTCCATGATAGGGAGTTTAGGGTATTAGGAATCAACAAGCATGACCGCTCGGCAACGATGGGCACATCAAATATCTTGAGCCCTGGCCATCAAGTAGGCCAACCTATGGGATCAAGCAAAGAAGGCCGCCACGGTCTCGCGGTCGGAATAATGGCTGCGCTTGCCGCATACCTCAAGATAGTCCTCGTCACCCTTGCCGCAGATAGCGATGATGTCACGCGGGTGGGCATGTTCAAGCACGAAGCGAATAGCCTCTGCGCGATCGCGGATCTCCCGGTAGCGGCCTTGGGCGCCATCTGCCTGGGCTGCCTCAAAGCCAGCGATGATGTCGGCGTCGATATCGGCGACCGCCTCGAAGCGGGGGTTATCGGCAGTGATGAGCGCCAGGTCGGCCAAACGGGCCGCCACTTCGCCCTGGGGAGCGCGCCGGTCGCGGGCCCGGTCGCCACCAGCGCCAAAGACACAGATCAGACGCCCTGGCCGGTATTCGCGCAAGGTCGAAAGGAGGTTCTCCAGGCTAAGGGCGTTGTGGGCGTAGTCAAGCAAGACCAAGTAGTCCTTTGGCCCCGGCAAAAGTTCGGTGCGCCCGGCCACTTTGAACTGCGCGAGCTGAGTGGTGATAGCCACCCCGAACTGGGCACAGGTAAGCTGACAGGCAAGAGCGTTCATGGCATTGAAGTGCCCAGGCAGGCCCACTGCATAACTACCCCAGTCGGTCTCGACCTGTACTCCCAGATAGGCTTGCTGCCAAAGGGGCTTGGTCTGGCGCAAACGCAGGTCCTTACCCGAGGCGCCGAAAGTCAGCAGCGGTAGCTCAGAGTTGACCATAGCCTGGGCATGGGGGTCGTCGGCATTGATGATTTGACATTTGCATTGCCTGAAGAGCTTGGCCTTGCAGCGTTGGTAGTCGGCGAAGTCGGGATGTTCGGCAGGCGAGATATGATCCTCGGACAGGTTGAGGAAAAGGGCATAGTCGAAAGTCAATCCATAGACCCGATCAAGCTTGAGGGCCTGGGAGGAGACTTCCATCGCGCATACCTCAACGCCTGCGTCGACCATCTGGCGCAGATAGGTGTTGATGGTGAGGGCATCTGGGGTGGTATTGGCGAGTTTGATGCGCCTACCGCCGAACTCGACCCCGTTGGTGCCGATCATAGCCACCTGACGTCCTGCCTGCTCCAAGCAGGCGGCGATCATATGCACGGTAGTGGTCTTACCCTTGGTCCCAGTCACCCCGATCAAGGTCAGCTGCTCTGCTGGATGCCCGTAGAAATCAGCGGCAAGCTCAGCGAGGGCTTTGGCCGTATCGGCAACGACCACCTGCTCGATGCGCTCAGGTAGGTCGAGCGGGTGATCCACCACTACCGTTGAAGCGCCATGGGCGATAGCATCATCTACGAAATCATGTCCATCATGCTCAAAACCACGGATTGCGACGAAAGCCCAGCCAGGCTGGGCTTTGCGTGAGTCGATGCAGATGCCCTTATAAGGTCTTGACATTACGGATGTATTTGACCGAACGCTCTGCTGAGGAGAAGAGCACGCTCGAGACTTCGATTTTATCGTCGTAATAACGCACCCCGTCGACCAGCTCTCCGGCGGTAACCCCGGAGGCAATGAAACAAGCCTGATCAGAGCGCACCAGGTCATCCATGGTCAATACCCCGTCAAGGTCGATCTCCTGCTGGTGCTCGGCTACCATCTGCTCAGCGCGCTCCCGTTTTTCTGCGGCTTTGACATCCTCGCCGAAATCAAAGCGCCCCATGAAAACGCCACCGATAGCCTTAAGCCCGGTACAAGCGAGCACTCCCTCAGGCGAGCCGCCACTGCCAAGGTAGAGGTCGATCCCAGTATGGGGCAAGGCAGTGGCGATGGCACCGAAGACGTCGCCGTCATCGATGGTGCGCACCCGCGCACCGGCGGCACGGATATCAGCGATCAGCTGCTGGTGGCGCTCACGCTCGAGCACGCAGACATTGACCTCGCTGACCGGTTTATCAAGGCAGGTGGCTACTGCCTGGATGTTCTCGGCCGGGCTCTGGTCGATGTGCACCTTGCCCCTGCAAGCAGGACCGGCTGCGAGCTTATTCATATAGGTATCGGGCGCGAAGAGTAGGGCGCCGCGCGGCGCGATCGCGATTGTAGTGAGGGCGTTGGGGCGGTTGGCCGCACAGAGGTTGGTGCCTTCGAGGGGGTCGACCGCGATATCGATGGCCTCACCGCCCCGGCCCAGCTTCTCCCCGATGTAGAGCATCGGGGCCTCATCCCGCTCGCCTTCGCCGATCACGATCTGGCCGTCGAAGTCGATCTGGTTGAAAGCCTCGCGCATGGCGGTGGTAGCCGCCTGGTCAGCGGCGTTCTTATCGCCGAGGCCGTTCCATTCGGCCGAGGCAATAGCAGCGCTTTCAGCTACTCCCAATACTTGCATGATTCTCGTGATATCCATCTCGCTACCTCCTAAATCTCAGACCAGTCGATGGTACTACAATGCAGGCCATTGAGAAAGTCCTGGGCACTCTGCGCTCGTTTGCCCTCTGGCTGTAGGCGTTGTACGGCCAGCTCACCGTCAGCACAAGGCAGCGACAATGGACTGGATTGACTATCAGCCTGCAGTATGCGCACGACCTTGCCCGCGATCCGGCAGCGCGCTGGCGCACTCTTATTGGAAGCCTGCACCCGTAGGCGGTTATCCCGGACGCTGGCCTGGGGCGAGAGCAGGGTCTCGGCCTTTTTAATCTTAGCTGCATAAGTTACCGCAGCCTCGTCTTGTTCCCGCCATTGCAGCTCGCCTGCGCTAAGCCTGGGCAAGACCTCACTGAGCAGCGCCGCACCGGATCCGGCCAAATCGACAGTCAGCTCGTCCAACCCGAGCTCCCCCACCGGGAAAGGCGCCTGGGCGCAGACCGGTCCAGCATCGAGGGCTTTGACCATGCGCATGATAGAGACGCCGGTGAGCTGCTCGCCAGCCAGGATGGCACGCGCCACCGGCGCCGCCCCCCGCCATTTTGGCAGCAGCGAGAAATGCAGGTTGAGCGGGGCAAGGCGAGCCCGCCCCAGCACCTCTTCGCTGAGGATCCGACCATAGGCACAGGTCACGTAGACGTCAGCAGCAGGGGCTTGCTCGGGGTCGGCACAGCAGTCGATGCCATGCGCAAGCGCGTAGGTAGCACAGGGGCTACCAGGTTTGCTGACCACACAGCTAAGCTCTTGTTCTGCAGCGAGGCGCTCCAGGACAGTCACAGCGAATGCCGGAGTACCGAAGAAGACTATCTGCATCCTAAGCGGCGCCCGCCTCAGCTTGCGCGTCAGCGTAGGAGCGCAGGGCGTCCAGACGGGTAATCGGGTCAAGCCTTTCGAACATCGTGATCCCGTCCAGATGGTCATATTCGTGTTGCAGGGCCCGGGCCAGGAAACCCTTCGCTTTAATGGTGAAAGGTTTGCCATCGAGGTCAAGGGCCTTGATCTCGACTCTGCTCGGACGGGTGATCGGCACGCTAATGCCGGGGATGGAGAGACAGCCCTCCTTGGCCTCCTCAGGCTTACCCCAGCTGCGCACGACCTCGGGGTTGATGAAGTAAAGGGGCACGATCTCGGGGCGCGGCTCACCCTCTTCGACCTCGATATTGGCGTTGCCATCGACCACGAAAAGGCGGTGGGGCAAGCCGACCTGGATAGCAGCAAGCCCGACCCCGTCGGCAGCGGCCATCACCTCGGCCATCTGCTCGGCACTTCGGCGCATCCCAGGCAGCTCTTCTGGACTGACCGGCTCACTGACTTGGTTAAGGATCGGGTTGGGTTCGATGATTATCTGCATGGACCTATTTTAGCTGTTCTACGAGCCAGGCGGCCAAGTCCTCGAAATGCATCCCCCGCGAGGCTTTGACCAGCACTGCCGCCTGCCTGCCAAAAGCGGCGCGGAAATCTGGGAAGGCCGCTTTGAAGTCATCTACGCTGGCGAAGGCAAGAACGTGCTGGTTTTGGCGAGAACCCTCCTGCATCTCCCCCATTGCGGTATCAAAACCGCAACGCAGTGCTTCGGCAAAGCCGCCGACCGCGCAAAGCAGCCCGATACCCCGACTGGCCGCGATGGCACCCACTTGTTCGTGCAGACGACGGCTATCAGGGCCAAGTTCCAGCATATCTCCGAGGACGGCAATACGGGGACTGTGCGCAGGCAGCCGCGAGAGCAGGTCGAGCGCGGCTTCCATGCTGTCAGGGTTGGCGTTATAGCTGTCATCGATGAGCAGGGCCCCACCTGCCGTCTGGCACATCCGCGAGCGCTCGCCCGGCAAGCGCACCGCAGCCAACCCCTCTGCGATCGCGGCTGGGCCGATCGCCAAGGCCCGAGCGACCTCAATCGCGCACATCGCGTTGTTGAGTTGATGGAGGCCGGGCACGCCCAGCCTGATCGGCTGCCCTTGGTAGGTAAAATAGGCACAGCCATGCTGGTCTAGGCCAAAATTAGCAGGCTGTTCAAAGAAGCAGACCTGGCCTTGGGCGAGCTGCTCGAGCAAGTCCTTAAAAGTGCTCCGCGCCGGCAGCACCGCCAAAGCAGTCTGGGCCGTCAACTCCGACTTGGCCCGAGCGATCTGTTCGCGGCTGCCCAGCTGCTCAAGGTGGGCATAACCGATATTGGTAATCGCGCCGATGTCTGGACGGGCGATTTGGACGAGCCGGGCGATTTCACCGCGCCCGCTCATACCCATTTCCAGGATCATGACCTTGGTGTCGGGGCTAGCTTGCAGAAGGGTGTAGGGCATGCCGAGTTGGTTGTTGTGGTTGCCGCTGGTCGCAAGCACTGCCGCCTCGCCATAAGCCGCCCGGCAGATCGCCGCCACCATCTCCTTGGTCGAGGTCTTACCACTCGAACCGGTGATAGCAACCACCTTGCAACTCAGACGCCTGCGCCAAAGACTGGCCAGTGCCTGCACGGCTTCGACACCACTCATCTGCGTGCTCAGTAAAGTCTGCGCGGGTGCAGGGTCAACCCGGCGCCCGCTCGTGGCAACTACTACCTGGGCCTTACTGGAAGCAAGGAAATCGTTACCGTCGAAATGTGCGCCTTGGATGCCGACAAGTAAGTCCATGGGGCCGGCCTGGCGCGAATCCCAGCTCAAACTCGTCAAGCGGAAGTCCTCCCGCGGAGCCCTGCCACTGACGTCGGCGGATAAGGCGGCGGCTACCTCTGATAGGCTAAAATCCATCCTATGAGTGTAACTGATACCAAAGTCTGCGTGCTTGCTGGCGGCTGTTCTTCCGAGCGGGAGGTCTCCCTGCAAAGCGGTGCCAACGTCAGCGCTATCCTCGGTCAAGCCGGCTTCAACCTTTGCCAACTCGACCCCCGAGATCATGATTTCATCGAAGCGCTGCGCGCTTTCGCCCCTGATGTCTGCTTCATCGCCCTACATGGTAGGGGTGGTGAAGACGGAACCATCCAGGGGCTGCTCGAGCTCCTGGGCATCCCCTACACCGGCTGTAACGTCTTAAGCAGCGCTTTAGCCATGGACAAGCTGATGACCAAGCAGATCTACCGGCAAAACCAGATTCCCACCCCAGCCTACCAGCTCAGCCCCAAAGGACTGAGCTTTCCCTGCGTCTTCAAGCCCGCCGACCAGGGCTCTTCAGTCGGCATACGCATCCTGCGCGAAGTGAGCGAGGTCGACCCTGGGGCCGCCGGCTTCTATGAGGACTACGTCAGCGGTACCGAGGTCACCGTCGCAGTGCTCGGCACCGCTCAGCCGCGCGTGCTGCCGATCATCGAGATCAGGCCGCGCCACGCTTTCTACGACTTCGACTCCAAATACGCCGAGGGTGGCTCTGACCACATCATCCCGGCTCAGATCGCGCCTGCGGCCCAGAAGCGTTGCAGTGAGCTGGCCCTCGCCGTCCACCAGGCGCTTGGCTGCCGTGACTTGTCCCGCACGGACATGATCATCGACCATGACGGGCAGGTTTGGGTGATAGAGACCAACACCATACCCGGCATGACCGACAAGTCCCTGGTACCGGATGCCGCCAGGGCCGCCGGTATCACTCCCAGCCAACTCTACCGTCAGATGATCGAATGGGCCCTGGCCCGCAAAGGAGCTTAGATGAGCACCACTGAGACCGCTCGCGGCATGCACGATATCCTGCCCCAGGAGATGGCGGTGCGCCAACACTTACTGGCAAAACTACGCACCATCTACCAGTCATTCGGCTTTTTGGAGATCGAGACCCCGGCATTGGAGCGGATCGAGAACCTCACTAACGGCGCTGGTGGCGAGAATGAGAAGCTCGTCTTCAAGGTGCTGAAACGCGGCGAGAAATTACAAAAAGCCCTGGCCGGAGTTGGTGATTTGGCCGATGCCGGCCTGCGCTACGACCTGACGCTGCCCCTCTCCCGTTTCTATGCGGCCCATTTAGACGAGCTGCCCCGCCCTTTCAAGGCCCTCCAGATCGGCAACGTCTGGCGGGCAGACCGTCCCGCCAAGGGGCGCTTCCGCCAATTCATGCAATGCGACATCGACATCTTGGGCGACGCCACCTTAGGCGCCGAGATCGAGCTGCTGCACGCCACCACCGCTTTCCTAGATGCGGCTTGTGCAGGTGATTTGACCGTGCACCTGAATGACCGACGGATCCTGCGGGCCTTGGTCGAACTCTGCGGTTTTGACCAGGCCAAGGAAGCCCAGATCCTGATCGCCCTTGATAAATACGACAAGATCGGACTTGCCGGTGTCGAATCCGAGCTCGCGGAGCTTGGACAAGACGCGGCGGCGATCGCCCGTTATAGTGGCTATTTCGAGGAGTTCGTCTCCGGCGATAATGACGAACGCCTAAACTGGTGCGCTGAGCGCCTGGCAGGAAAGCTCGACTCCCCGGTGATCGATGAGCTGGGCGAAGCGATCTCTGCCCTGCAAACTCTTTCCGGCGGCAGGGCAGTGCCTCTGCTGGACCTCTCCTTGGTACGCGGTATGGGCTATTACACCGGGATGATCTTCGAGATCACCAGTTCGGCTTTTGCTGGATCATCGATCGCAGGCGGCGGGCGTTACGACAAGATGGTCGGCCAGTTCACCGGCAAGGACACCCCGGCCTGCGGCTTCTCCATCGGTTTCGAACGTCTGGTGACTTTATTGCTCGAACAGGAACAACTTAGCTTGAGCTGCCGCCATGCCTGGCTCTATGACAAGTCCCTGCCGCTAGCACAGATAGTACAACTAGAACAAAGGGCCGACCTGCTGCGCCGCGATGGCCAGTCCGTCGCCTTACTCCCCCTAGCCAAGAACCACAGTTATCAAAGAAAACAGCTGAGCGGCTTCGGCTACACTGATTTCGAAGAGTTCCACTGAACACAGCAGAAAGGAAACACGATGAGCAAGTTCCTTGACAGGATGATAGCCCGGGCCAAGGCCGACCGCAAGACCATCGTCTTGCCTGAGGGTACCGACGCGCGCACCATGGCAGCAGCGGAAAAGATCGCCGAACTTGACTTCGCCGACCTGATCGTCTTGCATGGCGGCGAGCAAATTCCCGCCGCTTATGTTGATACCCTCTACGAACTGCGCAAACACAAGGGCCTAAGCCGCGACGATGCGGCCAAGCTCTTAGCAGATCCGCTCTATCACGGGGTGATGATGGTGAAGATGGGTGACGCCGACGGCATGGTGGCTGGTGCTTGCCATGCGACCAGTGACACCCTGCGCCCGGCCCTCCAGATCTTGAAGACCGCACCCGGCACCGCGCTGGTCTCGGCCTTCTTCGTGATGGTAGTACCGGACTGCGACTATGGCGCAGAGGGCAGCTTCATCTTCGCTGACAGCGGCCTGGTCGAACAACCGGACAGTAGCGAACTGGCCGAGATCGCCTTGGCTTCGGCAAGATCTTGTAGAAACCTCCTGGAAGTCGAGCCGAAAGTGGCGATGCTCTCCTACTCGACCAAAGGTTCGGCCCACTCCGACGCGGTAGACAAGGTGATTGCCGCGACCGGTCGAGCCCAGGAGAAGGCCCCCGAGCTAGCTTTAGACGGCGAGCTTCAGCTCGACGCCGCCATCGTTGGTTCAGTCGGAGCCAGCAAAGCTCCGGGGTCAAACGTCGCCGGTCAAGCCAACACCCTGATCTTTCCCGACCTTGGCGCCGGTAACATCGGCTACAAGCTAGTACAGCGCCTGGCCAAGGCCGAGGCCTATGGCCCAATCACCCAAGGTATCGCCGCCCCGGTCAATGACCTTTCCCGGGGCTGCAGCGCTGACGACATCGTGGGCGTGGTGGCAATCACCTGTGTTCAGGCCCAAGGCTGAACTCAGCTTGCCGAATCAAGCCATGAGGTTTGCTCGTTCAAACGGGCTTCGCCGCAGTAGCGTTAACCTTGTCGGCAACGGCATACGCGGCTGCAGAACTCGCATTCAAAACCGACATGCTATCTGAATCGTATTCGCCCCTAGGGTTTTGCCTGCTCAAACAGGCTTCGCCGCAGTAGCGTTAACCTTGTCGGCAACGGCATACGCGGCTGCAGAACTCGCATTCAAAACCCCAGGGGCGAATACGATTGACAGAGTATTGATTAAGGAAAAGCCTTGAGTATAGGCAGGTTTTAGTGGACAGGCTCGAGCATCGCCATGACCCATTGCCTGACCGGAAACTTCGCCCACTCCCGCTCGACCTCTGCGGCTTTAGCATGGGTCTCGGGGCTGCGCGGCATGAAGAGGGTACAGCAGTCTTCAGCAGGGGCCGCCGAGAGTCCATAGGTGCCGAGCGCTTGGGCCTCATTGATGATCTCCTGTTTGTCGTTGCCGATCAAAGGGCGGAAGATCGGCATCTGCAGCACCGCCGAAGTCGCCGCGATATTGTCTAAGGTCTGCGAGGCAACTTGGCCGAGCGACTCACCACAGACCAGGGCTTTAGCCCCGATCCGCTGAGCGTAGGCCTCGGCCACCGCGAACATCAGGCGGCGGTACAAGACGATGCGCAGCTTCTCTGGCGACTCCAAGGCAATCTTACGTTGATAGCTGCCAAAGGGGATGCTCAACAAAGGCTTGATTCCACCATGCCTAGCCAAGACCTTGACAATGTCTGTAACCTGGGCGGTAGAGGTATCAGGCGTCTCCGGCGCGCCGCTAAAATGCAGAGGGTAGACGCAGGCGCCGCGTTTTTGCATCCGCCAAGTCGCCACCGGTGAATCGAAACCGGCTGAGAGCAGGCTGACCACCTTGCCGGCAGTACCGGCCGGTAGGCCGCCCACCCCGGGAAGCTGCCTGGCAAAAACATATGCCGCCGCCTGAATCACCTCTACGTGTACGATCAGGTCGGGTTGTTTCATCTTGACCTGTTTTTGAGGAAGATGTTCGCAGAGGTAGTCCCCCACCAGTTGATTAAGCTGCATACTGTCAATGGGAAAATCCGTGTTGGCACGACGGGCGGCCACTTTGAAGCTATGATAGGGCTCGTTTTCTTGGCAGAGGCGCAAAGCGGCGGCATTGATCTGTTCAAGCTCACGCGCGACCTGGAGGCCGATCGAGACCTTGACCACGCCGGGCTGTGCGGCGGCGATCCGAGCGATGGCAGCTGCAGCAACATCGTCTGGGCAGCTGATCAGCTCGCGCCCTGAGATTGAAGTGACCTTGGCCTGCGGATACTCCGAGGCTAAGGCTGATTTGAGGTTATTGATCAGTTGATGTTCGAAATGTGAACGATTGTGGCCCTTCAGGCCCAACTCGTGGTAATGCAGCAGGCAGACCCTTTGGGCTTGCATCTTAAAGCGCTTCAGCGGCCTTGTACTCTGCCTCAAGCTCCTCATTGTTCTGCGGGATGTGCAAGGTATCGGGCCCAAAGGAGATGTCGTCGGCGGCAATCTCAGACATGGCCAACGAAAGCGCTTTACGCCCGGTCAGCTCTGAGACCTGAGAACCCTGTTGGAGGGCGGCTGCCCGCTCTTGCTGGGAGTGCATCATGTCCGTGATGTCATGTGCGCGTTTGGAGGCAACTGCACAGAGCAGGAACTTATCCCCATCGCACTTCTCTAACAGCTCATCAATCGGTGGATCAATCAGTGACATGCATAACTCCTCATGATTTTCGCGAGCCGCTGCGCGGTCGCGTTCAAATCGTCATTAACCAAGACATGATTGTAGTACTTTTGCTGGGCCAATTCAAGCCTAGCAGTCTCCAGACGAGTCTGGACTTGGGCCTCGTCATCGGTGTGGCGATGGCGCAGGCGGCGCTCCAGCTCAGACAGGGAGGGCGGGGCGACGAAGATCAGAACCGCCTCGGGCATCTTGCGCTTGACCTGGGCCGCACCCTGCACCTCGATGACCAAGATCACATCATGGCCATCGGTTATGCCTTTTTCCACCTCGCTACGCAGGGTGCCATAACGGGCGTGGGCGTAATCGGCGTGTTCGAGAAAACCGTCAGCCGCAATCTCACGGTCAAAGTCCTGGTCGCTCAGGAAATGGTAGTCGACACCATCACGTTCCCGACCACGCGGCGCCCGAGTGGTCGCCGAGACTGAGAGCCGAGCTTCGGGTAAAACAGTAAGGACACGCCTAACCAGCGTGTCCTTACCGACTCCGGAAGGTCCGGAGATGACGAACAGGTTGCCCGGAGAGGGGACGCCTTTAGCCAAGGCGCTCGATCAAGGCGCTCATCTGGCGCGAACCCAGACCCTGCACCCGGCGGTTCTCCGCGATTTGGAACTCTTCCATTAGCTTGGCCACTTTAGCGGTGCCAAGCCCTGGGACAGCCTTCAGCCAATAGCTGACCTTGGCCTTGCCCACGATCGGGTCATCGGCCTTCTTCAACACGTCCGCGATCTTTAAGGAGCCGGACTCGATCTTCTTGCGCATCTCAGCGCGCTTGGTCCGGACTTCAGCGGCCTTCTTCAGTGCGGCTTGACGCTGTTCTGCAGACAAAGGTGGTAAAGCCATAACCCTCTCCTTTTCTATAGACGATAATTGGGTCGGCACCATTATAGCGAAAAGCCTGGTCTTTGGGGTGAGACCGCGAAATTGGCACAAACCCGCGCAACTAGCGCCGCCTAGAGCAAACAAGATAAGCAAATGGAGCGGCCGGCGGGACTCGAACCCGTAACACCCAGCTTGGGAAGCTGGTGCTCTACCATTGAACTACGGCCGCTCGTAAGAAAAAACAGGCCCCAGAGGTCTGCACAGATTCTAACATGATTCGTTTGATCCGGGACGGTTTGCGTCAGACCTGCCCATTTGCTAAAATCGAATGGTTCAGTTTTCTTTCAAGATAAAAAGGAGTAGGTAGCTTATGGACCCGATTGCTGCGATAAACGGGGTTATCAATGACGTTGACACTTTCGTCTGGGGCATTCCGCTGATCGTCATCTTGGTGGTGACGCATCTCTGGACTACTATCCGGACCGGCTTCATCCAACGCAAGCTGCCCACCGCCATCAAGCTCTCGGTGACCAAAGATCCCGATTCCCAGGGCGATGTCTCACAGTTCGGAGCCCTAATGACCGCGCTCTCGGCCACCATCGGCACCGGCAACATCGTGGGCGTGGCCACCGGCATCGTCTCCGGCGGCCCTGGCGCGGTCTTCTGGATGTGGATCATCGGCTTCTTCGGCATCGCCACTAAGTATTCCGAGACTTACATGAGCGTACGTTACCGGGTGAAAGACCACAAAGGCACCATGCTGGGCGGCGCCATGTACGCCTGGCGGCGCCACTTCACCAGAGACGCCAACGGCAGGCGCGGCTCAGTCACTGGCAAGACCCCTTGGTGGGCCATGCTCGGTGCCGGCGCCTTTGCCCTACTCGCTGGCATCGCCTCTTTCGGCATCGGCGCCGCCGTCCAATCCAGTGCCTGTGCTTCTATCATCGCCTCTAATATCCCGGTCCTTAACACCATCCTCGGCCCCAACACCTTCCTCGGCGACACCAGCGGCACGCTTTTCATTGGCATCCTGATCGTGATCCTGACCGCCCTCGTCTTGATCGGCGGGATCAAGGCCATCGCTAAGGTCTGCGAGGTGATGGTGCCATTCATGGCCATCTTCTACGTGGTCGGCTGCATCGTGGTGATCTGTTTTAACTGGGCTTTCTTCATCCCGGCCATCCAGACCATCGTGGTGGCGGCCTTCAATCCCCATGCCGTGATGGGCGGCGGGCTTGGTTTCACCATTGGTCTGGCCTTGCAGTTCGGCGCCAAGCGCGGCCTCTTCTCCAATGAGTCCGGCCTGGGCTCGGCTCCCCTGGTGGCCGCCTCTGCCACAACCCGCAACCCCGCCCGCCAGGCCTTGGTCTCAATGACCGGCACTTTCTGGGACACCGTGGTGATTTGCGCCATCACCGGCATCACCTTAGTCTCGACCATGCTCAACCCGAATAATGCCGCCCTCCTTAACAACTACATAGGCGGCGCCTATGTCAGCAGCGGCCAAGCCTTGACCACTGCCGCCTTCCAGACCATCCCCTGGCACATTGGCACCATCGTACTGGTGGTGGGCATGGCCGTCTTCGCCTTCTCCACCGTGTTGGGCTGGGCCTACTACGGCAACCGCTGCGTCTCCTACCTCTTCGGCAAACGCGCGGTCATTCCCTACTATGTCCTCTACGTGGTGGTGGCTTTCATCGGCGCGATCGGCATCGGCCAGATGGTCTGGAACATCTCCGACATCACCAACGCTCTGATGGCAATCCCCAACGTGATCTGCGTTTGGCTACTGGGCGGCCTGATTTGGCGGGGTACTAAGCATTACGTCTATGAGGGCAACCTGAATGAGAAGTTCGCCGAGGAGATCCCCACGGTCGCCACTAAGTAAACTTCCGGCAGAACCTGACCAGAGCATGAAGCCCCACCTCCTGTGGGGCTTCTTTTACGCTCTGCGGCCGTCCGTGCGGCAGCAGTTTAGATACTCAGAACCATTTCCCTGGGGCTAAGCCAGACAGGCGTTCTCTCGCCCTAGGACGCGCCACTAGCCAGAAGGCACCCCTATGTCTACTTTGGCTCTTTTAACCGTGGCGGACGGATCAGGGCCGGCGAGATCAAGATAACGATAGCAAGGCTCCAAAGCCAGCCGCCCAGAACGTCGCTTGGCCAATGCACACCCAGATAGAGGCGGGAGAAAGCGATCAGGAGGGCAACCAAGGAAAGCAACAAGTAGGGCAAGCATTGCACTGCCCGGGGCAAGCCACGGCGACGAAGATAACCGAACAACAGCGCCGCCAGCATCAAGCCGATCAAGCAGCTACCGAATGCATGTCCCGAGATGAAAGAGGCGCTGTCCGGCAAGGCGATCAGGTTATGGCCTTGGGGACGCGGGCGCCCCACCAAGAACTTGACCAGGTAAAGCGAGATCTCGCCTACAGCTGTCGCGGCAGCTACCAGGGTAGCCTTGCGCCAGTTGTGCTGGCAAAGCAGCACTAGACAAATCAGCACCGCCCAAAGGAGCACGCTCGGGGTCTCACCTAGAAAGGTCAAACAAGTGAAGAAACCGGCCAGACCGAGACTTTGGAGGGGGTAGACGAGAGACTGAACCACTCCGTCAAAGGCCCCCACCCAGTAGAAACTCCGCCAGACTGAGATGGCACAGGTCAAGAAGAGCAGGGCCAGGACTGCTGCCGCTACGCGATGGGCGTAACGCACCTTGGCTGGGCCGGCGATATCAGGATGGAGCGCAAGGTGTCGGGGTTGGTAAGGCATGGACTTGATTTTAACCCATGCGCTGGCTTTGGGAAAGCAGGGCCATTAGGCTGCTAAATGACGAAAAAGTAACAATTCGCTCATAAAACTTGACATAAAGGCACTTAGATTTTATCATTAGAGGTGTTCAATATCGCATATACATCAGAAAGGATGTGAACCATATGGCAAAGATCTTAGGAATCGATCTCGGCACCACCAATTCCGCGATGGCGGTGATGGAGGGCGGGCAGCCGACCATCGTCGTCAACGCCGAAGGCGACCGCACCACCCCGTCGGTGGTGGGTTTTCGCAAGGACGGCGAGCAGGTCATCGGCAAGGCGGCCAAAAACCAAGCGGTGACCAACCCGGAGAACACGGTGTACTCGATCAAGCGCTTCATCGGACGCTCTTTTGACGAGACCAAAGCAGAGCAGAAGACCGTCTCCTACAAGGTAAAGCGGGGCAAGGACGGGCGCGCAGTGGTGGACATCGACGGCAAGGACTATACGCCAGAAGAGGTCAGCGCGCGGGTGCTGCAGAAGCTTAAAGCCGACGCAGAGAAATACGTCGGCGGCAAGATCGAGAAGGCGGTCATCACCGTGCCGGCCTACTTCAACGACGCCCAGCGCCAGGCCACCAAGGACGCCGGCAAGATCGCTGGCCTCGAGGTCGAGCGGATCGTCAACGAGCCGACCGCGGCGGCGCTCGCCTACGGCATCGACAAGAAGTCGAACGAGGAGAAGGTGCTCATCTTCGACCTCGGCGGCGGCACTTTCGACGTCTCCATCCTCGAGCTCTCAGAGGGCGTCTTCGAGGTGCTCTCCACCAACGGCGACAACCACCTCGGCGGCGACGACTGGGACCAGCGCATCATCGACTGGCTGGCCGACAAGTTCAAGGCTGACAACGGCATCGACCTGCGCCAGGACAAGATGGCCCTGCAGCGCCTGAAGGAAGCCGCCGAGAAGGCCAAGATGGAGCTCTCCAATACCCAGCAGACCCAGATCAACCTGCCCTTCATCACGGCCGACGATTCCGGCCCCAAGCACCTCGACTACAGCCTGACCCGGGCCGAGTTCGAGAAGCTAACCGACGATTTGCTGGCCCGTTGCAAGAAGCCGGTTGAGGCGGCCATGAAGGATGCCAGCGTCTCGATGGGCGACATCGCCGAGGTCATTCTGGTCGGCGGCTCGACCCGGATGCCCGCCGTGCAGGATCTGGTGAAGAAGCTCACCGGCAAGGACCCCAACATGTCGGTCAACCCCGACGAGGTTGTCGCCATGGGCGCGGCTATCCAGGGCGGCGTGCTGGCCGGTGACGTAGAGGGCATCCTTTTGCTCGACGTGACCCCGCTCTCGCTCGGCGTTGAGACCATGGGCGGCGTGATGACCAAGATGATCGACCGTAACACCACCATCCCGACCAAGAAGACCGAGATCTACTCGACCGCAGCCGACAACCAGACCTCCGTCGAGATCCACGTCCTGCAGGGCGAGCGCGAGATGGCCGCCGGCAACAAGACCCTCGGCCGCTTCCAGCTGACCGACATCCCGCCGGCGCCGCGCGGCATCCCCCAGATCGAGGTCACCTTCGACATCGACGCCAACGGCATCGTCAACGTCTCGGCCAAGGACAAGGCCACCGGCAAATCCCAGAACATCACCATCTCCGGCTCCACCGCCTTATCCGACGACGAGGTCGACCGCATGGTCCAAGACGCCGAGGCCCACGCCGAGGACGACAAGCAGCAAAAGGAAGCCGTCGAGGTGAAGAACCAGGCCGAGACCCTGATCTATTCCACCGAGAAGGCCCTGAGTGACCTTGGCGATAAGGTTCCGGACGACCTCAAGAGCGAGGTTCAGCCCAAGCTCGACGCGCTCAAAGAAGCAAAAGGCAAAGACGACCTCGACGACATCAAGGCGAAGACCGAGGAATTACAACAGGCCGCCTACAAGCTCGCCGAGATGGCCTACAAGAACGCCCAAGAAGCCGCCTCGACTACAGGTGACGGCGCAACCGCCGACAAGAAGGATGACGACGGTGCGGTCGAAGCCGACTACGAGGTGGTCGACGAGGACAAGAAAGATGACGACAAGAAGTAATAGTAACGCTGTCGGGTCGACTGACCGGCTCGACAGCGTTACTCGGAAAGGTGGGGGACAGGCCTTGAGCCTGCCCCCCCCCACCCTTTTTTTAGCATTCGGGGGCACTCTGGATAGCCTCACTACCGTAAACGGGGACACCCTATAGAGTGTCCCCGTTGCTAAAGTTATCAGATGATAATCTCGTCGAAGTCCTTGTCTTGCATGCAGGGTTTGAGGCGGATGATCAGGTTGGGAGAGGTCAAGGCCGAGCTGGGGAGCGGCGCGGCATCGGTGCTTAAGAGCTCGCTAGCGTGCGCGGCGCGCAGTTCGTCGATGGGGCCGAACTCGAGGGCGCGTTGGGGGCAGGAGGCGACGCAGGCCGGCGTCTCGCCCTGTGCGCGCAGGCTGCAGCAGGCCATGCACTTGGCCGCCTTGCCGTCCCAGAGCGTGATCGCGTCGTAGGGACACGCGCCTGCGCAGTCACCGCAGCCGGTGCATTTGTCCTGGTCGATGCGCACCACGCCGAGCTCGTCGCGGTAGAAGGCGTCCTGGCCGCAGGCCGCCTCGCAAGAGGGCTGCTCGCACTGGGCGCAGCTCATCGAGATATGGTACAGATGCGGCTTAAAGCCTTCGCCGCAGGTGAAGGTGCGCACCGTGCGGAAGTTCACCCCGACCGGCAGGTCATGGGCGTCCTTGCAGGCGACCGCGCAGGTGTGGCAGCCGATACAGCTATCAGCGTCGAAATAGAATCCGTATTGGGTCATTATTCTTCTCTCCTTCCTAAGCGACCATCTTGGGCATGATCGGTTCGGCGTCGCAGTCGCGGGGCAACTTGATCGGGCCGTCGTATTTCTCGTAGTCGACCAGCACGCTGTTCCAGGCGTCCAGGAATGGCGTAGTGGTGCGGTTGGAGGCGGTGAGGATGTTGTCGGCTCCGGCTAAGTCGAGGCCATTATCCTCGTCTAAGCGCACCGTGGCGCCGTGGGGGATGCAGATGCAGCCGGGCATGATGGTGCGGCAGAGGCTGGCCGGGCGCAGGAACGCGCCCTGGTCGTTGAAGACGCGGATGACGTCGCCTTGCTTGATGCCCTTGGCCTCGCCGTCGGCCTTGTTGATGAAGACCGGGTTCTCGAGCGCCTCGCGCAGCCACGGCAGGTTGTCGCAGTCGGTGTGGGCGCGGCGGAGGTAGTGGTTGTGGGTGAGCTGGAACTTGTAGGGGCTGGTCTTGGTCTCGGTGTAGCCGAAGGGGTGTTCGAGGTACTTGGGCAGGGGCGAGACCTTGACGTAGTCGAGCTGGCCGCTGCCGCCGTCGGCGTAGCCGTTCACCATGTCGTACCAGTCGGAGATGGACTGGCAGTAGATCTCCAGCTTGCCGCTCTTGGTCGACTCGATGGGGTGGCCTTCGGGGTCGGCCCGGAACTCGGCGTAGGGGATGAAAGTGTAGGCGTCGCCCGGCTCGCGCGGGACCCGGTAGACGCCCTCGTCGAGCAGCTGCTCGAAGGGCTCGATGCCCTCCTGGGGCTCGCCTTCGACCCCGTAGCGGTCGAGGTCTTCCTGGGTGATGGTCGCGACCTTTTTGTACTCGCCGTCCGCCTGCAGGGCCTGGTTTCCGGCCATCTGCTCGAACCACTGCTGCTTGTCGGACTTAGGGATGAGCTCGTCGGCGTCGACGCCGAGCCGGGCAGCCAGCTGGCGTGCGATCCACTCGTCGGTCTGACACTCCCCCATCGGCTCTATCACCTGGCGCCAGGCGAAGGTGTTCTCCTTGTCCGAGGTCAGCCCGGCCCCGCCGTAGAGGTTGGCCGAGGCGTATTCCCAGCGGGTCTGGATCGGCAGCACTATGTCGGCGTATTTGGCGTCGGTCTTCAGCACGTAGGCCTGCGCGCAGACGAAGTCGACCTTGCGGAAGGCGGCGATGCCCTTGTTGATGTCGGACTGGCTCTGCAGCATGTTGTGCTGCTCCGAGACGATCACGTGGATGTCGATGTCGCGGTGCTCGAGCTTGCACTGGGGCAGGCCCGGGAAGTTGCTGCCGGCGTACCAATATTCGCCGTCGAGGATGTTCTGCCACATGCAATCTGTCGGCAGCATCTCGTCGACCGGGTTGCCGGCGTTGCTGAAGCGGTAAGGCGGCCCGCCCAGCGGCTGGTCGGCCAGTTGTCTGCCGCCGGAGTTGAAGGCGGAATAATATTGGTCGTTCGCGCAGGAGTTGCCCGGGGTGCCGAAGTGCCCGCCCATGGCGGCGATGGTCATCAGCATCTGGGGGAAGTTCTCCGAGCCCTTGGCCCGGGCGGGAGCGGCGCAGGAGTTGATGGAGACCTTGTTCTGGCAGCCCATGATGTCGGCGAAGCGCTCGATCAGCTCGACCGGGGTGCCACAGAGCGCGCTCGCCCACTCCGGGGTCTTAGGCACGCCGTCGGACTTGCCGAGCAGGTAGTCGGTAAAGCACTCGTCGGTTGTCGCGTCGGCCGGCATGTGCTCGTGGTCGAAGCCGACCGTGCAGCGGTTCAGGAAGTCCCAGTCGATCAGGCTGCCGTCCTGGTCGCGGTCAAGCATCGAGTAGGCCGCCCCGAGCAAAAGCGCGGTGTCCTCGCCCGGCCGCACCGGGATCCACTCGGCGTCGGTCATGCCGGCGGTAGCCGAGTAGTCCGGCCCCACGCAAACGAATTTGGCCCCCGCCGCCTTGGCGTTCATCAGGTAATAGCTGGGGTTGCCGAAGGCACACCAGGCCGCGTTGTGCCCGTAGAGCACGATGTAGTCGGAGTTCACCAGGTCCATCCGGTCGTTCGCGGCGGTCCCGGAGGCCGAGCCGTTGTAGCCGAGCATGTCCAAGTGCAGGCCGAAAGTCCCGGTCGATTGGGTGCCGCAGCAGTCGGTATAGCCGCCGAAAGCCGCCAGCACCCCGCCCAGGTAGCCCTCGAGGTTGACCATGTTCATATAGAAGATGGAGCGGTTGCCGTAGGCCTCCTTGGCGTGTTTGAGCTCGGCCGCGATCGCGTCAAGCGCCTCGTCCCAGCTGATCTGCACCCACTCGTCGCGCCCGCGCAGCGTCTTGTCCCCGCCGGTGAAAGGCTCCCAGTGGGCTCGCTTGATCGGATGCTTCAGCCGGTCGGCCCCGAAGATCTGTTGGCGCATCGCGTGCCCCATCGGGCAGGACCGCGACTGCGGCCACCCCCAGCTATCCGGATGGGTGTCGTCGGTCTTCGACCGCAGCACCTTCCCGTCCTTGACCAGCACCTTGACCACGCAGCGGCCACCGCAGTTGTGCCAACACGGCGCCGACACCCAGCGTCCGCCACTCTCGTCGACTTTCGCCATCACACGCTCCTTTCGTCGAAGCCCGCTTTTTTGCTGATTGTACTCCCACTAAATCCCTTTATGTGGCAAATCCCGCATTTCGGATGAATAATGGCTGGGAAGAGGACGGGGCATGCTCCTCGCTGACGTGGACACCTTATAATGTGTCCCCGGTGAGGGGTGGACTCGGGGGAACCCTATAGGGTGTCCCCCGATAGGGTCGTAGTGCCTCCCAATCCTTTCATGCTCTCGTGTGCCGCCATGTTATGATATGTCCATGCGAATCAGCGTGATCATCAATCCGGAGGCAGGAAGCGGAGCTGGCGGGAGGGCCCTACCGACCCTGAAGACAGCGCTACCAGAGATCTGTCCCGGGGCCGATCTTTCTTATCTGCCGACCAAGAGTAAGGCACATGCGGTCGAGCTCGGCGCCACAGTCGACTCGGACTTGATCGTGGTCGTCTCCGGCGACGGCACCATCCACGATGTCGCGCAAGGACTGATGCGTCGGCCGCAGATGGAGCGCCCACGCCTGGCGATGCTCCCAGTCGGCTCCGGCAATGACATCGGACGCACTTTCGGCATGCCTGGCGACCTCAAACACGCCCTGGCCACCCTCGGCGCCAGCGTCCTTGCCGAGCGTTTCCGTCCATTCGACGTGGGAAAGGTCTCCCAGGGCGACAATCAATATTTCCTCGAGACCTTGAGTTTCGGGGTCGATGCGGCGGTCGCCTTGAACACAGTTACGACCCGGCAGAAGAATGCCGCTCGCGGCCTGCGCCTTTACGCGCTCACTGCTGCGCAGACGGTCTTGCACGAACTGCGGCCCCATCACTTCCGCCTCGTCCTCGACGGCAAGGCGGTCGAGGGTGATCTGCTCATCTGCGCCATCCAGAACGGACCCACCTACGGCAGCGGCTTCCGAGTCACACCCACCGCCGACCCCGGCGACGGCTGGCTTGACCTCTGTACAGTCAACCGAGTCAGCCACCTCCACGCCTTCTATCTGCTCTCCCGCATGAAGAACGGCAACCACCTCTCCCTCTGCCCGCCCTTCTCCTTCTACCGCGCCCGTAGCATCGACCTCAGCGTCGACGAACCCGGAGACGAGCAGATCCCCATCCAATGCGACGGGGAACGTCTGCTTGGGTCGTCCTTTCACATCGAAGTGGTTCCGGGGGCTTTGACGGTTCTGTTCGGAATGTAAAACGGGGACGATCCCCGTTTTACATTCTTACTCGTCAAGCGCGTTGTGGAAGCAGGTTTGGGCGCCGGTGTGGCAGGCAGGGCCGTCGACGTCAACGAGGATGAGCAGACTGTCAGCGTCGCAGTCGACCCTGATGTCCTTCACATGTTGAAAATTTCCGCTGGTCTCGCCTTTGTGCCAGAGCTCCTGGCGGGAACGCGACCAGAACCAAGTCTCCCCGCTCGCAAGCGTGCGCCTGAGCGATTCGGCATTCATATAGGCTTGCATCAGCACCTGCCCCGTGTCGTATTGTTGCACGGTAGCCACGATCAACCCATGTGCGTCGAACTTCAGTTCTTCAATCTTAAAATACTGCATCACAAGAGTCTAGCCGAAAAGCCGTCGCCGGGCTGCACGCAGTGTTTCTTTAGTAAAGAAGCCGAGATAACTCCCCCGATAGTGCTGGACGAGCTGCTCGCAGAAGACCTGCATGATATGATCGTGTCCCTGCAGACGGGCAAAACAGAAGTCATTGAAGAAATGGCGTTTAAAACGGGCAGCGCGACCAAAACGCCGCTGCAAGGGCCGCAGCTGTGTGCGGTATTTGCTAAGGATCTGACCCTCATCTGTCCCCGGCAGCATCAACAGAACCTGCGCCGCCTGGTAGCCAGAATAGAGCGCGGCGTAGATGCCCTCCCCGGTGATTGGATCAAGTAAGCCTGCGGCATCCCCTGTTAGGAGGATGTGTCCGGCCGCTGGACGCACCCGGCGCCCCTGCCAAGGTAGGCGGGCACCATGGGGTTTCTCGAGCAAGCGCAGATTGTAGTGCTTGGTCAAAGCCGCAAGACCAGCTTGGGCTTTTGCCGCCGGCCAATCTGAAAGGCGCCCGCCCAGACCAATACTGGTCGGGAAGATCCAAGCATAGCCGCCTGGAATATAGTCATAGAAAATGCGCAGGGGACTTGGCTGCGTGAGAGGTTCTATCTTAGCTTCGAGGCTATAACCGTCCAAACGATAGCGCGGATCAACCTGCTGACGGACAAGACTGGCGGCACCATCGGCAGCCACCAGCCATTGGTAGCCCAGCAGACGTACTTGACCATCGAGACTGCGCAGCCGCAGGCGACGGGACTCTGGCTGTACTTCCACCACTTTCTCACCTGGCAAGAAAGCACCTCCGGCTGTCAGGTAACAGCGCAGGTTGGCCTCATCGAAACAACTACGCGCGACCAGCCTGAACTGTTCACTGAGCCTGCTTTGGACGATGGTGCGGCCTTTGCGGTAAAGGGCAATCGAATCCGTCTGGGCGAGCTGGGCCGGCACTTC
>JAISGO010000048.1 GCA_031263025.1 Coriobacteriales bacterium | reverse complement strand
GGAGTAAAGACTTTTTCGGCGATGGGCGTGTTTTGCATACTTCATTATAAGTGGTCTTACCCCTTCTGCAAAACGCGCCCAACTCTGCTTGTATCAAAGGGACGTTTCATTTGATACATTGTCCCGTGCGGGGGCGTTGGGCTAAAATATACCCATGAATAACAACAAACCCTCTTATTACCTGACTACCCCGATCTACTACGTGAACGGCGAGCCCCACTTGGGCACGGCCTACACCACTATCGCGGCTGATACCCTGGCCCGCTTCAAACGGATGCAAGGTTTTGACGTGAAGTTCTTAACCGGGCTTGACGAGCATGGCCAGAAGGTGGCCGACAACGCTGCCGCTGCCGGCGTCAGCCCTAAGGAGTGGTGCGACCGCCTCGCCCCCAAGTTCACCGACCTCTGGCAGGCCTTGAACATCTCCAACGACGACTTCATCCGTACTACCGAGGAGCGCCACACCCGCGCGGTACAACGCTTCTATGAGGCCATGCAAGAGGGCGGCTATCTACGCAAGGACACCTATAAGGGCTGGTACTGCGTGCATGAGGAGACCTTCTACACCGATGAGGAGCTGCATCAAGCCGGTCACGCCGATGATCACCTCTGCCCGGACTGCGGCCGTCCCCTCGAGTTCGACGAGGAGGAGAACCTCTTCTTCAAGCTCTCCGAGTTCGAACAGCCCCTGCTTGACTTCTACGCCGCCCATTCCGACTTCATCCAGCCCGAAACACGGCGTAACGAGGTGCTTTCCTTCGTGAAAGGCGGCCTCAAAGACCTCTCGGTCTCCCGCACCAGCTTCGATTGGGGAGTGCCGATCCCCTTCGCGGAGGGCCACGTCAGCTACGTCTGGTTCGACGCGCTGATCAACTACTTGACCGCGGTCGGATACGGCGATCCTGATTCCCAAGCTGCCGCCGAGTTCGCTCGGCGCTGGCCGGCCCAGGTCCACTTCGTTGGCAAGGACATCATCCGCTTCCACTGCGTGATCTGGCCGGCCATGCTGATGGCGGCTGGATTGCCGGTGCCGGAACGGGTCTTCGCCCATGGCTTCCTCCTCACCAAGGGCGAGAAGATGTCCAAGTCGCGCGGCAACGCGATGTCACCCACTGACCTCTGTGCGCTGCTGGGTGGGGGATTGCTGCCTGACGGTAGCCTCCCGCCTGCCGGTGTGGACGCCTACCGCTATTATTTCCTCTCCGACGTGCAGTTCGGCGCGGACGGGCAGATCTCGCTCGAGCGCATGCTCCAGGTCTACAACGCCGATCTGGCCAACTCCTGGGGCAACCTGGTCTCGCGCGTCCTCAGCATGACCAAGAAGTATTTTGAGGGCAAAGTGCCCGAGACTGCCGTGGGGATCGATAATTCACTGGCTCAGATCGCGGCTGGGCTCTATGATAAGGTGAGCCAGGCGATGGACGCCATCGACTACTCCGGAGCTTGCGCTGCGGTGATGGAACTGGTCGACGCGGCCAATGGCTACATCGAGAACGAAGCCCCTTGGGCTCTGGCCAAAGCCGGCGATGCCGCAAAATTAGCCCAGGTGATGTACGCCCTGCTCGAGAGTGTCCGCTTGATCGCGCTCTATTTCGCGGCGATCATGCCGAGCACTTCAGCCGACGTCTGGGGACGGCTGGACCTAAGTGACGTGACCAAGGCCGACCTCAAGGCCGAGAGCGCTTGGGGCCTTTTGCCAGCCGGCAACCAGACCAAGGTGGGCCAGCCGCTCTTCCAGCGTTTGAAAGAAAGCGATGTTCTTTAACCGCAAAGGCAAGGCGGTGGCGGCGCCGGACTTCCCGCCTGGTGTGCGTTTCGCCGACACTCATTGTCACTTCGATATGTTGAAGAACCCGGAGGGGGCCTTGGAGCTGGCCCGGGAGAACGGGGTCGGGCTGATGATCAGCCTGGTTGACCCGGTTGATTATCCAGAGTTGCCGGATTTTTTCAGCCTGCCCAAACTGGTGGGAGTGCATCCGCATAATGCTAAGGATTATGACGACGCTGTTGAAAGACAGCTTGTCGCACAGATCGAGAATGGCCAAGCCATCGGCATCGGCGAGATCGGCCTCGACTACCACTATGACCTCTCACCGCGTGGTCAACAGCAGGAGGTCTTCCAGCGCCAGTTGGCTCTGGCTGCCCGGCTTAACGTCCCGGTGCAGCTGCACATCCGCGAGGCCAACGCCGACGCCCTGCATATCCTCGCGGCCACGCCGCTTCCCGAGCGCGGCGTCGAGCTGCATTGTTGCACACTCGCCTGGGACGACCTGCGTCCTTACCTCGACTTCGTCTGCCGGGTGGCCTTCGGCGGCGCTCTTACCTTCAACAAATCCGACGCCATCCGTGATGCCGCATCCCGCGTCCCCGAGCGTTATCTGATCACCGAGACCGACTCGCCTTACATGGCGCCCGTCCCCCTGCGCGGCAGCGACTGTGAACCCGCTCAAGTCATCTTCACCGCGCACTACCTCGCCGAACTTCGGGGGCAGTCAGAGTCAGCCCAGTTTTACCAGACCCTCTACAATAATGCCGTGACTTTTATCAAAGGAAAAGTGTAACAAAGGGATGTAACAAAGGTAACAAAGGGACGTTTCATTTGATACATTGAGGCGTTGTCCTCTTAGCCTCAAGCTTTTGCCAATGTAACAAATGAAACGTCCCTTTGTTACATCTAACAAATGAAACGTCCCTTTGTTACATCCCTTTGTTACATCCCTTTGTTACATCAAACGTCCTTTTGTTACATCAAAGGAGAAACAGACAATATGTCCCAGATTAAAACAGTTTGTGAATACGACCCCTCCGTCCACTCGGTGGCCCTGGGCCTGTGGTTCCGCGTGGGTTCGCGTGATGAGCTGGCCGAGGAAGGCGGGCTCTCGCATTTCATGGAGCACATGATGTTCAAGGGCACGAAGAAGCGCACGCCGCTTGCCATCGCCTCGGCTTTCGACGCCATGGGCGCCGAGTCGAACGCCTTTACCAGCAAGGAGTACACCTGCTTTTATGCCCGCATGCGCGACGACGATGTCGAGGCGGCGATGGAGGTGCTCTCCGACATGGTGGTGAACTCGCAGTTTCCCCAGGACGAGATCAACCGTGAGCGCGAGGTGGTGATCGAGGAGATCGCCCGCGGCGAGGACGAGCCCTCGGACTACATCTACGACGTCTTCAGCAAGTGCATTTTCCCCAGCCACAATCTCGGCAAACCGATCATCGGCACCCGCCAGCTGGTCGGTGGTTTCATGCATGACAATTGCATAGCCTACCATGACAAGCACTACCACCAGGCCAATCTGGTGGTGGCCGCCGCAGGCAACATCCAGCCGGAGCGCCTCCAAGAGCTGGCTGACCGCTATCTGGCGGAGCTCCCCGAGGGCACGCAGCCGAACGACCGCAGCGCGGTCACAGACGAGGCGCCGAAGCTCCGTCAGTTCGTGAAGAAGGACACCGAGCAAGCCCATATCCTCTATGGCATGCCCGGCATCTCAGCCGATGACGACCGTCGCCACGCCGCCCGCCTCTTCGAGACCATCCTGGCCGGCCCCATGTCTTCGCGGCTCTTCCAGGAGGTGCGCGAGAAGCGCGGCCTCTGCTACGCCATCTACGCCTCGACCGCCGGCTTCGTCCACGCCGGCCAGTTCTTCATCTACACCGGCACCCGTCCGGACAACATCGGCGAGTCCCTCTCGGTCATCTCCGCCGAGCTCAAGCGCTTCCTCAAAGACGGCATCAACCAGGAGGAGTTCGAGCGCGCCCGGGAATACGCCCTCGGCCACATGGTGCTCTCGGCTGAGTCAGCTCGAGCCAAGATGACCCGCCTCGGCCAGGTCGCGGTGCAAGGCCTGCCTCTGCACGACCTCGATTGGGAGATGGAGCAATACCGTAAGGTCACCCCCACCGACGTCATGGCGGTCGCCGCAAGTGTGCTCGGCCAGCCCGCCACCGTCTGCGCGATCAGCCCGCTTGCCGAAGACGAAGTCGCCACCATTGTCGACCAGGCCCTCGCCTGAAAGATTAAAAATGGCAACGGACACCTAAAATAGCCATGGTTCGGTTCATATGTGAGTAAGCGGTAGTTGGGTTATTCTAAGTGTCTCCGGAGCCAGGGTTAGGGAGCTAAGATAGGTATATGGCTGATTCAAGAGATACTGCAGGCGCCGAAGAGAAGGGGGCACTTTATAAGGTGACCCCCTTGGTCGGTACCGCCGCGATCTGGCCGGACGGGCGGGCGCGGGGGCGCATTCTGGCGCTTGACCTGGGCGACGCCCGGATCGGGCTGGCCTTATCCGATGACCATCGCCGAGTGGCGACGCCGCTCAAGGTGGTTCCGGCTGTCCGCAAGCAGCGCGACCCGGAGCTTGCCCGGGTGGTGAGTGACTACGAGATAACGCTGCTCGTCTTCGGTCTGCCACTCTCGCTTGATGGCGAAGAGCACGCCCAGGCCCGCCACATCCGCGCGCAGGCGCAAGAGATCGCGGACAAGTTAGAATTAGACTATGACTTCATTGATGAGAGACTCAGTTCGGCTGAGGCCCACCATCTCTCGGGCAGACCGAGGATAGACGACCTTGCCGCAGCACTCTTCCTCCAAGCATACCTCGACCAAGCACAGCGCGAGCAAACAGAATAGCTCCAGACACGCAGGCGGTCAGGCCCGCGCGACAACCACCCACAAGTTACTCGTCTTTATCGTCATCTTACTTATCGTAGTGCTTGCGGCAGGCGTGGCCCTGTGGCTATGGCGTAGCCGGCCGACCCAGGCGCCCTACAACGTCTTGACGGTGGCGCCAGGTCAGACCATCGCCCAGACCGCCGCTGACGTCGAGCGTGACTGTGGCATCCCGGCTAAGCAGTTTGAGGCCTGCGCGGCCGAGGCCGGGGTCTACAGCGGCCAGTATGCCCTGTTGGCCCAGGCTTATCGGGGTTCTTTGGAGGGCTTTCTCTATCCCGAGACCTATCATCCTAGTAAACAGGCCACAGCCTCTGCGGTGATTAAGATGATGGTCAATGAATACGCCAAGGTCCACCCCAACGTCAGCTACCACCAATTGATCGAGGCCTCCTTGATTGAGAAGGAGGCTACAAGCGACAGCGATAGGCGCAACGTCGCTTCGGTCATCAACAACCGTCTCGCCGCCGGAATGCGCCTCCAGCTCGATCCGACCGTGGTGTATGCGCTGGGGTCGGCCTATGATGGCGGCGCGCTCTCCCTCAAGGACACCCAGACCAAGAGTCCCTACAACACTTATCTACACACTGGTCTGCCGCCAGGCCCGATCTGTTCTCCTGGGGCCGCTTCAATTGCGGCGGCGGTCAGCCCGGCTAAGACTGATTACTACTATTACATCGCCAAACCGGATAATTCCGGCCTGCTCTTCTTCCACGACTACGCGGATTTCCTGAAAGCGAAGGCCCGTTATAAAGCCGCCAATTAGATGTGCCCGGGTCACCGACCTCGACGCTGCAGGGCTATGCAAGCGTGGCGTCAATGCTCTGATCCTCGATATCGACAATACCATCTTGTCCCGCCAAAACAAACAGTATGTAGCCGGACTACGGGCTTGGTTGGATAACATGATCCAAAACGGCATCAGGGTCTGCCTACTTTCCAACAACTGGCACCGTTCGGTCTTTGCCCAGCGCGACGAGCTAGGCCTGCCGCTGGTACGACGGGCGATGAAGCCGCTGCCCTTTGCTTTCATCCGGGCCCGGCGCAAGCTCGGCGCCCGCTCCCGTCAGACCATCGTGGTCGGCGACCAGCTTATCACTGACGTGCTGGGTGCCAAGTGGGCCGGGATGCAAGTGGTCTGGGTGGACCCGCTTTCTAGCACCGACCTCTGGTACACTAAGATCTTCCGCAGGATTGAGAGGCGCTACCTCGCGCACTTGGGCAAGCCTGCATCGCGTCCAGGTGGCCCAAGGCAGGGTTCGCCCCAGCCCCCTGACGCCAAGGCGAGCTAGGAGGGCGGCAATCAAGGTGAGGGGTGAAGGGGATTTTGTGTATAATAGTCTCTTACAAGAAGACGAGTAGCAGAGGTATTTCTCAGATGGACATTATCAAAGCGATTGAGCAGCAGCAGCTGAAGGACGATTTGCCTGCTTTCCGGGTAGGTGACAACGTCAAGGTGCATTACCGCATCATTGAGGGCAACAAAGAACGTATCCAGGTCTTCCAAGGCGACGTGATTGCGCGTAAAGGTGCCCAGAACCGCGAGACTTTCACCGTGCGCAAGATCGCCAGCGGCGTGGGGGTGGAGCGTACTTTCCCGGTTAACTCACCCAAGATCGACAAGATCGAGGTGACACGGCATGGCCAGGTGCGCCAGGGTAAGCTCTATTACCTGCGCGATAAGGTGGGCAAGGCAGCCCGTATCAAGGAAAAAGGTTTCTAAATTTTGAGCTATTCGGTGCATTTCGGTCTTGCAGTACGGCTCGATACCGTCAGGTAATTTCGCTGTGCTGCAAGATTCGAACTGCATCCGAATATCTCAAAATTACTCTTTTGGAAGACAAGACTTCAATACTTTAGAATTTGTCCAGCTTGCGTAACGAGAACAAAGCTTGGAGGTAGCGTTTAAATGGCACTTTATACACCCGAGTATCAGCCGACCGGCGATGAGGTCGCCGTCATCGAGACCGACAAAGGCACCATCCGGGTCAACTTGGCTGGCAAAGACGCGCCCATCCACGTCGGTAATTTCGTGGA
>JAISGO010000042.1 GCA_031263025.1 Coriobacteriales bacterium | reverse complement strand
TGGACGTCGTCGCCTTGAATAGTTTAGCACGAGAAATTTGAACTAATTCCCAACGACATCCAGATGGACGTCGTCGCCTTGAATAGTTTAGCACGAGAAATTTGAACTAATTCCCAACTACATATTTGGTTTCATAAATGAGGCCGTATGCACGTTTTATACGTGCTACGGCGGCTCATTTTCAAATGAGCCGCCGTAAAAATTTTTCTCTTCCCCTCAGATGAATGCCGGCAGGCTTATTTTGGAGCAGTGGCATTTTGACTGGTAGTGGATTGACGCGGATTGAAACACGAAACAGGACGGGTCGGTGGTAGACGATATTTGTCGTGCCCCACGCTACCTGGTGCGCTGCGCGAATCCAATGGAAATGTCGCATCAAAGCTATCAACGCCCGCTTACAGAACAAGTAAGAAACATCAAACTGACGATGACCTCGCCTTGGATTAACCGCTCCTCAAGTTTCGTCATCAAAAGAATGCTATAATAATGTAAATAGATGAAAATGTCTGCTACTGCATTAGTGCAAGCCAGAATAGACCCAGAGTTGAAAAAAGCCGTTGAGGTGGAGCTCAATTCTTGGGGGCTTGATATCACAACTGCGATTCGGATGTTCTTTGCCAAGATTTACCAAGAACACGCTCTACCCTTTAGGGTGGGTGATAACAAACAATACATGGACGCCGCCGATTATGATTTTGCCAGGCAGGTGGAACAGATCGAACAGCACATCGCCAATCAAGATAATATTATTGATTTTGATGACAATGATGCTGCCCTTAAGTATTTGCAAGGTCTCGTATGAAGATTGCGTATTCCAAGGATTTTATCAAACAATTCAAGAATTTGCGCAAAAATGAAAGAGTGCGCGTGAGCAGAGCGATTGCGCTTTTTGTGGAACAGCCGAATGCTCCGCAATTGCGCAATCACCAATTAAAAGGCAGACTTGCTCAGTATCATTCTATCAGCGCCGGCGGGGATATCCGTATTCACTATAAAGTTTACCAGAGTAAGATGCTCATACTTTTTGTTGAAGTTGACAGCCATTCATGGCTGTATTAAATAGGTTGAACTTCAAATCCAATCACAGGTTGCTAAGAAGCTCTTCATGCTGCGGGTTCCTTAACATTTCCGTAACATTTATCTCCTACAATCAAAAAAACCTTTACCAGGAGGTATTGATGGCTATTGATATGCATGAGCTTTACGGCTCGATGGTGTTCAACGACACTGTCATGCAAGACCGTCTGCCCAAGAGCACCTACAAGGAGCTCCAGCGGGTAATCAATGACGGCGAGACCCTCACCCGCGACGTGGCCGATGAGGTCGCCCACGCCATGAAGGAATGGGCGATGGAGAAGGGCGCTGCCCACTACACCCATTGGTTCCAGCCCTTGACTGGCATCACTTCGGAGAAGCATGATTCTTTCCTCACCCCGATTGCCGGTGGCCGGGCCCTGATGCGCTTCTCGGGCAAGGAGCTGATCCAGGGCGAGCCCGACGCCTCCAGCTTCCCCTCCGGCGGCATCCGTTCGACCTTCGAGGCCCGTGGCTACACCGCCTGGGACACTACTTCCTACGCTTTCATCAAGGACAATGTGCTCTGCATCCCCACTGCTTTCGTCTCCTATACCGGCGAGGCCCTGGACAAGAAGACCCCACTGCTGCGCTCGATGGAAGCCGTCAGTGCCGAGGTCAAGCGGGTGCTCAAGCTTTTCGGCAAGGATGTCAAGAACGTCCATACCACGGTCGGGCCTGAGCAGGAGTACTTCCTGATCAAGGAAGAGGATTATGCCAACCGCCTTGACCTCTTATTGACCGGCCGCACCCTTTTCGGCGCGCCGCCTTGCAAAGGCCAGGAGCTCGAGGACCACTACTTCGGCAGCATCCGTCCCACCGTCAACCGCTTTATGGAAGAGCTTGACACCGAGCTCTGGAAGCTCGGCATCCCGGCCAAGACCAAGCACAACGAGGTCGCCCCGGCCCAACACGAACTGGCCCCCATCTTCACGGTGTCCTCTGCGGCCATCGACGGTAACCTCCTCACCATGGAGCTGATGCGCAAGATCGCCTCCCATCACGGTTTGGTCTGCCTCCAACACGAGAAGCCTTTCGAAGGCATCAACGGCTCTGGCAAGCACAACAACTGGTCGATCGAGGCCGACGGTGAGAACCTCCTCAATCCTGGCAAGACCCCCTACGACAACCTCCAATTCCTGGTCTTTTTGACCGCTGTGATCCGCGCGGTCGACGAGTACCAGGGCCTGCTGCGCATGACCATCGCCACCGCCGGCAACGACCACCGCCTCGGCGCCAACGAGGCGCCGCCTGCGATTGTCTCGATGTTCCTCGGCGACGAGCTCGAGGGCGTGGTGCGCGCCATCATCGACTCCAAGGAGTATGTCTCCAAGGGCGACAAGACCATGGATCTGGGCGTGCCGGCCCTGCCCTCTTTCATCAAGGACAACACCGACCGCAACCGCACCAGCCCCTTCGCGTTCACCGGTAACAAGTTCGAGTTCCGCATGCCCGGCGCCGAGGTCAACCTCTCCGACTGCAACATGGTGCTCAATACCATCGTGGCCAAGGCCTTGCAGGATTACCTGGAGGCGGTCGAGGGCGCCAAGGACTTCGAGAAGGCCACCAAGCAATACATGAAGCAGGTCCTGACCGACCACCAACGCATCGTCTTCAACGGCGATGGCTACGACGACAGCTGGGTGGGCGAGGCCGAGAAGCGCGGCCTGCTCAACCTTAAGAACACCCCCGAGGCCCTGCCCGAATATATCAAGCCAGCCTCGATCGCGCTCTTCGAGCAGTTCCACATCCTCAACCCGGTCGAGGTCGAGGCCCGCTACGAGATCCGCCTCGACCAATATTCCAAGAAGATCAATATCGAGGCCCAGACCGCTCTGCGCATGGTGCACGCCCGCTATCTGCCGGCGATCATCGAGTACTCCACCACCGTGGCCGAGTCGATCGAGGCCAAGCAGGGCATCTCCGCCAAGATCAGCACTTCTGGCGAGCAAAAACTCCTGGCCAAGCTTGCCGACGGTATCGACCAAGTCACCAGCGCGACCGAACGGCTTGATGCTGCCCTGGCCAAGGCCCAGCAGGTCACCGATTTGCAAAAGCAGGCTGATGATTTCGCCAACAGCGTGATCCCGGCGATGCGGGCCCTGCGTAACGAGGTCGACGCCATGGAACTGATCGTCGGGCACGAGTACTGGCCGGTGCCAAGCTACAACCACATGTTGTTCTACACCTGATTTACCCCGGCCCCAATACCATTTGCATTCCGGAAGTAGGGCCTAGACCCTGCTTCCGGAATGCACTATAACACTTTATGCAAACCCTCATCCAGAAACTCGCCGAGGCCAGCGCTTTCATCAAGGCCCGTCTAGAATCCGCCCAGCTCGCGTCGCCCAAAACCGCCCTCGTGCTCGGTTCTGGCCTGGGTGCTTTGGTCGAGCGCTTCGAGCCACTCCTGCGTATTCCTTTCGCTGAGATCCCCCATTATGCTCCGGCTCGGATGCCGGGCCATGCCGGCCAGCTCAGCCTGGTCTCTTATCGAGGCTGCCCCTTGTTCGTCTGTGAAGGGCGTATCCACACCTATGAGGGCTATAGTGCAGCTGAGAGTGCCTTTTTGGTCGAAGCGCTCTGCCAGCTCGGCATCGAACAAGTGGTATTAACCGCAGCGGTCGGCGCCATCAGGGTTGATCTCCGCCCTGGTCAGCTGGTCTTGCTACGCGACCAGATCAACCTCACCGGCCTCCATGCGGTCGATCTGGGTGATCCGCCGGCTTCTGACCTTAACCTCGATATGTTGGGCCTTTACGCTCAGCCGGCCGTCCTCGCCGCCGCCCTGCCCAGTGTTGTCTACCTTGGAACCCACGGCCCCGAGCTCGAGACTCCGGCCGAGATCCGGGCTTTCCGCCAGCTTGGCGCCGACGTGGTTGGCATGTCGGTGGTGCACGAGGCCTGCGCCGCCCATCTGATGGGGGCCACGGTGGTCGGTCTCGTCGTGGTCTCGAACATGGCCGCTGGCCTGGTCGACCCTGCCCAGACCGGAGATACTGACACCTTGGGGGACTTCAGGGCCGTCGCAGCCCAGGCCCTGCCAGCCTTAAGTCGTCTTTTGCCTGATGTGATAAAATAGCCGTTCATGTCGTTCTTCGATAAAATCTTTTCGAGTTGGTCTACGGATATCGCGATTGACCTCGGCACTGCCAATACCCTTGTTGCGGTCAGCGGTGAGGGCATCGTGATTAATGAGCCCTCGGTGGTGGCGATCGACAATGAGGCCAATCGCATCCTCGCAGTCGGCCTGGAGGCCCGTGACATGATTGGGCGCAACCCCGGCAGCATCACCGTGGAAAAGCCCCTCTCCGACGGCGTTATCGCCGACTACGACGTGACCGAGGCGATGCTTTCCTATTTCGTCAAAAAGGCCTGCCCGCGCACCCGCTTCTGGCAGACCAAGCCACGCATCGTGATCTGTATCCCTTGTGGCGCCACCTCAGTGGAGAAGCGCGCCGTTTACGAATCATCAACGGCCGCCGGCGGTCGTCAGGCTTTCCTGATCGAAGAGCCGATGGCGGCGGCGATTGGCGCTGGTCTACCGGTCGAGGAGCCGATTGGCTCGATGGTGATTGACATCGGCGGTGGTACCACTGAGATCGCGGTGATCTCCCTGGGAGGCATCGTTGCCTCGCGTAGCCTGCGCGTCGCCGGCAATAAGCTCGATGCCGCGATCGTGCGCCATGTGCGTGACACCTACGGCCTCAATATCGGCCAGCGTACCGCTGAGGACGTCAAGATCGCGATCGGCTCGGCCCTGCCAATCAGTTCTGGTGAGCTCGATATGGAGATCACCGGTATCGACGCCACCAGCAATCTCCCCCGTACTGAGTCCGTCCAGTCCGAGGACATCCGGGCTGGCATCCAGACTGAGCTGCGCGACATCATGACCGCAGCCAAGGAGACTTTCCTTGAGACCGACCCCGATTTGGCCGGCGACATTAAGACCAATGGCATCCTCCTCACCGGCGGCGGCGCCAACCTCAAGATGCTCGATAAGTACTTGGCCGATGCCCTTGAGGTTCCGGTTAACGTCTCTGATACTGCTCTGATCAACGTTGTGATGGGTTGTGCCATGGCCCTCGAGAACCCCGCTGCCCTCGAACGCGCCTACTCCTAGACCTGGCCTAATGCCCCAGCTGGCCAAACAAAAAGACATCCATCATTTTCCTCCGCTCTTCTTGGCGGTGATCTGCGTCCTGTTTTCCATCATCTTGCTGACGGTCTGGTCGCTCGAAGGCGCGACTGGCCCCCTTCACCAGCTGAAGAACGGAGCTGGTTTGCTTTGCCAGCCTTTCCAAACCTTGGGTAGTTTCATCCGCGCTCCTTTCGTCGCCCTCGGCAATTCCACTGCCAACCTCTCGATCGGCTCTGGCCAGATCGCCCAGATCGAGAACGACAATCAACAACTGCAAAGTGATAACTCCAAGCTCCAGGAATACAGCGCCGAGAACGCCCAGCTGCGCGGCCTCCTGCAAATGAGCGACCTCTATGGCTTCACCAGCGTGGGCGCCCGGGTGATCTCAGAGCCCACCGATCCTTACAATCAAGTCCTCACCCTCGACCGCGGCAGCCTGGGTGGCGTGTCCGTGGGTATGCCGGTGATCAGCGGCAGCGGCTTGGTCGGCCAGGTCGAGACGGTCAGCCTGACCTCTTGTACGGTACGTTTGCTCACCGATGCTAAGAGCGGAGTGGCGGCGCTTACCCAGAAAGGCCGGGTGCAAGGTATCTTGGGCGGTAGCGTGAGCGGCGCCTTGACCCTCAACTACGTTCCGCTCACGGCTAAGGTCGCGGTGGGGGACTCTCTCGTGACCTCTGGTCTAGGCGGCACCTATCCTAAGGGCATCATGCTCGGGACGGTTCAAGCCGTGAGCTCGGCGCCGACCGACCTCTACCAGACGATCAAGGTCACGCCGACCGCGACTACCCAATCAGCTGAGGACCTGGCCATCGTGACCGCTTCTCCGGCCGAAGTCAGTGCCGCCACCAAGTCCGCTGCGAAGGCAAGCGATGCCCGCTAAGCATCTGCGTCCCCGTATCTTGCTCCTCTTCTGTGTGATCGCTGTCCTCGCCCAGGTCGTGTTCGCGCCCAACATCGCCATCGGACGGGCCGTGCCCAACCTCCTCTTAGTCTGTTTGGTCTTGGTCTCGAGCCGGGTCTCCTTGCCTGTCTCGATCGGCTGCGGTTTTTTGCTCGGCCTCATCTCCGATTTGGTGACCAGTGCGGCTGTCGGCAGCGGAGCCCTGATCTTTGTGCTCTCCGCCCTCTTGATCAACCTCTTCCTACAGCGTTTTCCCAGCGATCTCTTCCGGGTCGAAGTAGTGGTGGTGTTGGTCAGCCTGCTTTTCGCCAACCTGATCATCTTGTTGGTCAACTTCCTACTGGGTTTTTGCAAGGACCTGCTGGGCGCCCTCCTTTCCATCACCCTGCCTAGCCTGCTCTATGAATTCTTACTTGCAGTATGCATCCTAGCCATCGCCCTGCTTTGGGCTAACTACCACCTGCAGAACCAGAACAACTCCTCTACACGCCGCTAAGGCCAGGCTGAGATAGGTCAGTTTTGCCGAATGCCTTGAAGGCGCCCAGCTCCTGCCTTAAGTTCAACAAATTTGACTTAAAATCCGCGATTCTCGCTTGACAACGCCTGCGAATGGGGTATCATATTAGTCCGCGCTTGATGAGAAACCTTTGAAAACATATCAAGCAAGCGCGTGCGAGTTTCAAGGAGAGGTTATGCCTTGGAACTTTTTTAATGCGTTTTGCACATTGACAGCTGAATAGTGTGATAACACAATTCTCTTATTGCCCGGTCACTTCGGTGGCCAACGCAATAAGTATGATAACAATATTGTTATCCCGAATGTATATTTCGGTATCTTTTCGGAAGTAAATCCGCAGTTGTGGGTTTACACCAAATTTGATGCTGGAATTCGCAAGATTTAATACAATTCTTGTAGGTATAAATACCATAGGAGGTCGTAAGATCTCCTCAACCGTATCTATGTCTATAAAGTGCGATGTTTGGATGGATTTTGCTTGAAGCGCGCGACGAAGTTACCTTACGGTATCGAGTCGCGCGATGAAAGCAAAAGGCGCCAAACAGTGCACTCTAGATGAAGATATTAAGGGCATATGGTGGATGCCTTGGCACAGAAAGCCGATGAAGGACGTGACTACCTGCGATAAGCTGCGGTGAGGCGGAAATAGCCTTCGACCCGCAGATTTCCGAATGGGTGAACCCGCTACGAGTCATGTCGTAGCACTCCCGCCTGAATAAAATAGGGCGGGTAGAGACAACCCGGGGAACTGAAACATCTAAGTACCCGGAGGAAAAGAAATCAACCGAGATCCCCCTAGTAGCGGCGAGCGAACGGGGGCCTAGCCTAAACCTGCGTATGCGTTAAAGCATTGAGGCGTTGCTGCGTTGGGTGTTGTAGGACCAGCTATCGATCGGACTCAATTCCGGTCGGGTCAGTTACCAAATGTCGTGGTAGGAAAAAGGCCTGGAAAGGCCTGCCATAGAGGGTTAAAGCCCCGTATCCGAAACCACGGCACCTGCCAAGCTGGCACCTGAGTAATGCCGGACACGAGAAATCCGGTATGAATCCGGGGAGACCACTCTCCAAGGCTAAATACTCTTCTGTGACCGATAGTGAACAAGTACCGTGAGGGAAAGGTGAAAAGCACCCCGTGAGGGGAGTGAAATAGTACCTGAAACCATATGCCTACAAGCAGTCGGAGCCACTAGGGCCCTCTTTTGGGAAACCGTGGTGACGGCGTGCCTTTTGTAGAATGAGCCTGCGAGTTACGGTATGCGGCGAGGTTAAGTTTTAAAACGAGCCGTAGCGAAAGCGAGTCTTTAAACGGGCGTTTAGTCGTATGCTGTAGACGC
This sequence comes from Coriobacteriales bacterium, assembly GCA_031263025.1. Classification (GTDB taxonomy): domain Bacteria; phylum Actinomycetota; class Coriobacteriia; order Coriobacteriales; family UBA8131; genus JAISGO01. The sequence goes on along the minus strand of JAISGO010000042.1, from coordinate 441 downwards.
GAAGCCGAGTGAGCTATCCATGGCCAGGCTGAAGCGAGGGTAAGACCTCGTGGAGGGCCGAACCCACTTCTGTTGAAAAAGGAGGGGATGAGCTGTGGATAGGAGTGAAAGGCTAATCAAACTCGGAGATATCTCGTTCTCCTCGAAATAGCTTTAGGGCTAGCCTCAATCGTTTAGTATTGGTGGTAGAGCACTGGAAGGTCTAGGGGGTTTCACCGCCTACCGAAACTTACCAAACTCCGAATGCCAATACTCCATAGATTGGGAGTCAGAATATGTGGGCTAAGCTGTGTGTTCGAAAGGGAAACAGCCCAGACCGCCCGCTAAGGTCCCTAAATCCATGCTAAGTGGCAAAGGATGTGCGTTTGCCTAGACAACCAGGATGTTGGCTTAGAAGCAGCCATTCATTTAAAGAGTGCGTAACAGCTCACTGGTCAAGTG
>JAISGO010000006.1 GCA_031263025.1 Coriobacteriales bacterium | reverse complement strand
CGACAGCAACCGGCGCTTCATGTATGACCGCAACCGCAAGGAATCAGACGATTACCTTTGGCCTACGGTCTATTCGCGTGGCATCGAGAGCGTGAGGATGGGGCTGGCATGGGATTGTTATAAGTTCCCCACGGAGATCGACACCGTGGACGGCGAGATTACTAATTACCTGGTGGACATGTTCGAGGGTTCAAGCCTCGCGCGTGGCGCCGTTGTAAGCGGCGATTATGCCAACCAGCACTTGGGTGGTATCGTATCGGTGCGCGAAGTGGCTTTCACTATCAGGCAACTACAAGTGGCTACGACATTGCTCACTGCCTATAGTGCTGGCCTGCGCGGCAACGAGTTGATGGAATACCTGGCTAACTCTAAGCACATGCAGCAGAAATGCCCGAATGATTTCAAGTCGCATGGTTACGACGTGATGTTCGGCGTATGGCTTGATTACAATAGCGAGGCCTTGTTACCAGTCACGCAAGAACGAGTGATCAAGCTGGCCAATGAAGCTTATGGCGGCAAACCCACGGACGAGCAAATCCAGGAGATTCTGGAATGGTTGGAGCTCTTGCAAGCCGAACAGATTGAGAAAGCCGTCAGGTTAGCACGCGACTATATCAGCGCTACCAAAAGCGTAGTCGCAGCCGAAAACGCCGGTATCCGTGGCATCGCCAACGCTAACGACATAGCTATGATCCTCAAAGAGCATACCCGCAGGATAGAGGAAGGCTCACTGCTTGAGGCAATCGTATCTAGCCTTGACTTCGTTTTAGCCGCGAAGCAGGATTGGATAGCCTGCAAACATTGCGGCAAGATATTCAAATTCTATAAGGAATACAAGCCACGAAAGCGTTATAAGCCTGCCGTGTTCTGTAAGAACAGCTGCCGGGTGCTCGATAACGACAAGCCTGCGAAGGCAGACGAATAATCCCCGTTATGACCAACATTAAGCTCAAACAGACGACCCCCGCTATGGTATCGCTGCTCCTAATGGAGCTAACGATAAGTTTTATTGGTTATCGGAAAAAACGAGAGGGGGTGAAGATAATGAAAATCTATGGAAACGGTTCTGTGGAAAAGAAAGGCAAGGACAAGTACCTGTTGCGTGTCGTGGTTGACCATGACGAGACAGGCAAGCCCGTCCGCGCATCAAAGATGGTCAACGCCACTGGCAAGCGTGAAGCCGAGCGCAAGCTGCGTGACTGGATCAGCGAGCTAGAAGCCCAGGCTGCGCAAGCCGCCAAGACGGGCAACAAGCTCAATGCTGATACAGTAACGCTAGGCGAGGCAATACACGAGTACCTAGACTTCTTGGATGAAACCCAGAAGGTCAGGCCGCATACGATTGACGGCTATGCGAAAACATTGGCTTATCCAGAGCGTGCTTTGGGCGGTAGGTTGCTCAAAGACATCACGTTCGCCGACATGGAGCAGTTCTACCGCGACATGAAAGACCACGGTGGTAAGGACGGAGGCCCGCTTGGCGCCAACACGGTAAGCAAGATCGGTACGTTTACCAACGCCGTGTTCAAACGCGCGGTGCAGCTACAGCTCATCCCGTACAATCCAATCGCTAACGCCTGTCCGTTCAAGGTGGAGAAGCCCAAGAAAACCATCATGAGCGAGGAAGAGGTCAACCGTCTTATCGCGAGACTTTTGGAATACCCGCGCAAAGACCAGGCCACGGCTATGTTGATAAACACTTGTTGCGGCACCCGGCGCGGTGAGACCTGTGCTCTTACCTGGCAGCATGTGGATTTTGATCATCACGTCTTGAACATCGTGCAAGCAGCGACGCAGATATCTAAAGCCCAGGCTGAAAGCCGCAACGCGAAAAGTACACTTTGGCTGGACAAACCCAAGACCGCCAACGGAACGCGCTCTATCCCTATCCCGGATGTTCTCTATGAATATCTACTTACAGAAAAGGAAGAGCAACGTAAGCGGCTAGAGTATTATGGCTATTACCAGGGCGATGATACCCCGGTCTGTGCTACGTCTACGGGTAAGTTCATGCAGCCGAGCAACATGTCAAAGTTCAGTAAGACGTTCTTGATTGACAATGGCTTTGACCCGAGCCTCACCTTGCATTCGCTCAGGCACAGCTACGTTACGCATTTGCTTGACCGCGGATACCCGCCTAACCAAATAGGGCAGATATCCGGACAATCACCGCTGGTGGTAATGAACACCTACGGCAACCACAGAAGTGAGGTAGTCATCAAACAGATGGCCACCGAGCTTAATTCGATGATGTATGTCGAGACTGTTTCATAGATTAGTGACGGAAACACTGATTAAAGCATTTGACGCTCGAATTTCGGCTCATTACCCCAAGGTAACTTCGCCTCATTCTCACGCCAACTGCAATTAATCATTGCTTCCTTTGTACAGATGATGAAAAACTACCATGCAGAACATATCAGCTCAAGCGGCATCGCAGGGGCAAACTGCGGACACTTCGGACAAACTCGTGCCACCACCATGCCACTAAACCCTAAATCTCGTGCCACCAAAACAAAAACGGCTCGCAAGCGAGCCGCTGACCAGTGCTTTTTGGTGGGCGATAACGGATTTGAACCGCTGACCTTCTGCGTGTAAAGCAGCTGCGCTACCGCTGCGCCAATCGCCCATCTGAGTCGTCATCCACCGCTTCCTATTATAACGGAAAGAGCTCAGCACTCGCCCACTTTAGGAGAAAACGCTCCCCTTTTACTTCGCTGAGTAAAAATAGAGAGGAGCGCCGTCGAAGACTCTAAAGTCCTAGCTCCTTAATCAAAGCCGGAATCTCCCGCTCAAAGTCCACCCCATACTTGGGGTCAGTCCCCAAAGCCTGGGTCCGCTTGATTGCCCCTAGGGTAAAATCACAAGCCACTTTGATGGCCTCTTTGAGCGACTTGTCATTGAGAATCGCTCCTAACAATGCCGAAGAATAAATATCCCCCGTGCCATGATAATAGCCCTCCACCCGCTCAGTGAAGTAATAATCAAAACTATTTGCCTGAGCATCGTAGGCCGCCGCCCCCACCTTACCCTCTTCAAAGGTCACACCAGTTAGCACCACCTGCTTGGGGCCCAACGCCGCCAAGTCACGTAGCATCTGCTCAATATAGGCTTGGTCATAGTCACCCGCTTGATCGCCTGGGTATTCCTTTTCTAACATAAAGCTGGCTTCGGTGAGATTGGGGCAGGTCAAATCGGCCTTAGCAACTAGATCACGCATGCCTAGGGCAAACTTCTGATCAAAAGCTGGATAGAGCTTGCCAGCGTCCGCCATTGCTGGATCGACCATTACGATGGTACCCTTACCACCAAACTCGTCGAAGAACTTACCCATCAACGCGAGCTGCTCGTCCGAGCCCAAGTATCCGGTATACAAAGCGTCGGCCCTCAAACCAAGCATCCGCCAATGCGCCACAATAGGCTCAATCTCGCTGGTCAAATCGTGGAAGGTATATCCAGTAAAACCTCCGGTATGCGTAGATAACACCGCCGTCGGCAAAATCGAGGTCTCGATGCCACAAGCAGACAGGATAGGCAAAGCCACCGTCAGCGAACACTTGCCTACGCAGGATATATCCTGCACCGAGATAACACGTTTCTGTGGCTTTATCGGGCTTCGTTCTTCGGACATGGGTACTTCCTTCCTTGAGATAGGGACACTAGTGTAGCATATCGGAAGTCGATAATGACTATTGCATATAATTTTATAAGTTTATAAATATTACTATCTAATTAGAGACATCGACGTTTGGAGCAGCTTGAGCAGCAGCTTCCCCCTTGGGAGCCCGGTCATACTCATCGTAGATCTCGCCGACGATCTCCTCGATGATATCCTCGATCGAGACCACGCCGGCGATGCCACCATGTTCGTCTTCGACCACTACGAGTTGGATATGGTCGCGCCGCATCTCCTTCAGTAAACTGAGGATATCCTGGCTTTCCGGCACGAAATCGGCGCTGCGCATATACTCGGTAATCAATTCGTCTTGGCGTTTGTCCACCACTGGCACCAGTAGGTCTTTCAACATAGCAAGGCCGATGATCTTATCCGGCGTCTCATGAAAGACCGGCAAACGCGAAAAGCCGGTTCCTCGCATCCGCTCCACCGTCTGTTTGACCGTCATATCATCCTCAACGCAGATCGTATCCACCCTTGGCGTCATGATTTCAGCCGCCGAGGTCGCGTCCAAATCGAAGATCTCGCCGATCATTTTCTTCTCGTCTTCAAGCAGGCCCGGCTGCTCGCTCACGATGTATTTCAATTCATCTTCGGACACCTCGTCGCTAGGTTGGGCCTTCTTGATCCCGAACACCCGCGAGACCGCGTTAGTGGACAAACTCAAGAAGCTGACCAGCGGTGCGGTAATCGTTTCAATGGCAGTGATCACTCCACCGATGCGCAGGGCAGATCTTTCTGGATCAGACAAGGCGATGCGTTTTGGCACCAATTCGCCAATTACCAAGGTCACATAGCTGATCACGATTGTCGTAACGATCACCGAAAGCGGCCCCGCAATCGCCGATAGCCACGCAAGCCTAAAACTTTGCAACCAAGCGGTAATCGGCACCGAAAAAGTAGAGGCAGCCACAGCCGAAGCGCCGAAACCGACCAAAGTAGTGCCGACCTGCACAGTCGCCAGGAAACGATCCGGCCGTTCAGTCAAATCAAGCGCCCGTTTGGCCCTCTTACCGCGTTCGGGGCTTTGCTCTTGCTCGCAATCCTTGAGCTCAAGCTGGAGTGCAGCCCGGCTGGCATTGACCAGGGCCATCTCACTCATAGCGAAGAAGCCGTTAAGGATCACGAGGATTATGGTCAGAAGAACGCTGAAGATTATTGTCATATACAACCCTTATTTATGATAGCACATGGCCTCTGCCACCCGCTATAATCTGACTATGGCAAAATCTATCTGTTTCCTCGGCCTGGGTAAGAGCAATCAGGCAGCGATTTCTTATTTCAATGCTCACAGCGACCTAGCCACTGGACTCGACGTCTACGATGACACACACCTCGTCGATAAGAATTTCGACATAGCCTTGGCAAGCCCCGGCATCGCGCCCCACACCCGTCTCTACGCAAGTGCCTTGGAGCGCTGCGGAGAGGTAATCGGCGACGTCGAGCTGGCTTGGCGGCTTTCCCCCAAGCATTGGCTTGCCATCACCGGCACCAACGGCAAGACCACCACCACCACCTTGACCGCCCACCTGATCAACGCCGCTGCTGGCCAACCTGGGCGCGACGGCCAAGCCATCGCGGGGGCTCACTTAGCTGGCAACATCGGCGTACCGGTCTTTGACGTTATCGGCAGCCGCAGCCAAAATGACTGGATCGTTTGCGAGACCTCTTCCTACGAACTCTACTCGACCAAGGCTTTTCGCCCCGATGCAGCCGCCCTCCTCAACATCACCCCGGACCATATCAGTTGGCACCGCAGTTTCGAGGCCTACGCCACAGCTAAACGACGTATCTTCGCCCAACAGCCCGCCCTCAGGGTCGACCTCAGCGCTACCGCAGCCCAACAACTGCCCAGCGCCGACCTGATCCGCAGTGCCACCCTTCAGATCAAGGGCCCCCATAACTTCGACAATGCGGTGTGTGCGGCCGAGCTGGCCCACTTCGTCGGTTTGACCGACCAGCAGATCCTCTCTGGGCTGGCCGCCTTTGCACCACTTGAACATCGTTTCGAACCAGTTGCGACCTGCGCCGGAGTCGAATACATCAACGATTCCAAAGCCACTAACCCGGAGGCCACGGTGATGGCCTTGCGTGCCTTTAAGGAGCCTAAGGTAGTACTGCTGGCAGGCGGACGCGACAAGAACACCACTCTCGCCACACTTTGCGAGGTCGCCGAGAAAGTCTGTAAATCAGTGATCTGCTACGGCGAAGCCGGCACTCGACTACACGAGCAGCTTCCTCACAGTGTCCAAGTCGCAACTTTCTTCGAGGCTTTTACCCTCGCCCGTCAAACCGCTACCGCCGGGGACACCGTTCTGCTCTCCCCCGCCTGCGCTTCCTTTGATGAGTTCAGCTCTTTTGAGATGCGCGGCGAGACCTTCAAGCAACTCGTCCGTGGCCTTTAGCCCCCGTGACAGAATAATCAGGCTAAAATCCTGGCTTGAGGACAGGCGGCTCTCTGTCTTCATCATCTGCGCCGCTGCCCTCAGTTTATTCGGCGTATTGATGGTCTATAGCGCGTCTTCTTACATTACCATGAGCAACCACCAGCCTTTCGACTTCTATCTGCTGCGCCAAGTCGGTTTCCTTGTGCTGGGCTTGGTCTTCGCCGTCGCCATCACTTTCATCTACTACGGTTTCTTCACCAAGCGCTACGTCTTGCTGCCCCTGCTTGCCTTGTTATTGGTAGGTCTGGTCTACACCCAAGTCGCCGGAAACAGCAGCTATGGCGCGCAGCGCTGGGCCGATATCTCTGGGCTTAATTTTCAGGCCTCTGAGTTCGTCAAGATCGTCGTGCTACTGGTGATGGCCCGCGAGCTGACCCGCTTCTATCTGCATGGCAGCTATAGCCGCATCACCTGCGCCATCATACTTTCTGTCTTAATGGTCTTCGTGTTGCTCGAGAAAGACCTTGGCACCACCGCGCTTTGCCTGGTAATGGTACTGATCATGCTCTGGCTCTCTGGTATTAGGTTGCGCTGGATCGCCTTGATCATCGCAGCTGTGGCCCTTTTGGTGGTGACAATGATCGCTTTCGAGCCTTATCGCATTAGCAGGGTCGCAACTTGGTTCAACCCCTACAGCGACCCCCAGGGCAGCGGCTATCAGATAATAAACTCCTGGTACGCCTTTGCCAATGGCGGACTATTCGGCCGCGGCATCGGCAACTCAACACAGAAAGCGCTCTATCTGACCCAGGCCCAAAACGACTTCATCTTTGCCATCATCGGCGAGGAGACCGGCGTAGTAGGTGTTTTAGCGGTAGTGCTGCTCTTCTTCGGGCTGGTCTGGTCAGGACTGCGCATCGCGCTGGCCTGTCCGGATTTCAAGGGTAAACTGATTGCTGGCGGTGCCTCCACGATCATCGGAGTGCAGGCTTTCCTGAACATCTTCTGCACCCTGGGGATCCTACCGGTCACCGGCAAGACCTTACCATTCATCTCCTACGGCGGATCCTCCATGCTCGCCATCATGATGCTCTGCGGACTGGTGCTCAGCGTTGCCCGCCATTCCGACCCGGAGACCATCCGCAAACACGGGCGCGATGACTTGATCCTCGATGTTAACGAAGCCCTTTATTCGGGAGATGAAAATCTAGCAGGCAAGGGCGGCCTGCGCAGTCGCCCCAGCTTCAGTGCGATCTTCGCAGAACAAGCCCAAGATCTTGTCCAATCCAAGTTAGGACGACCGGGGCGCGATACCTCACAGGCGGGCTCCAAAGCAGGAAAATCTCCCAACAAAGGCAAAGACCACAGTTCGCAAGCACCCCGCCAAACCCCTTATGCCAACAAGGGCAATAGCCGTGTGCGCAGCATCCATCTTGTCGACCCCCACCAGAAACCTAAATAATCATGCATATTGTTATCGCAGCCGGCGGCACCGGCGGACACATCTATCCGGCATTAGCAGTTGCCCAGGTAGCACGCGGCTGTGGCAACCAGATTTCTTTCGCAGGCGGCCTGCAGGGGCCTGAGGCCCAGCTCGCCGAGTCCCACGGGCTTGATTTCAGGGGTTTTGACGTGCAGGGCTTCGATCGATCCCGGCCAACCAGCCTGCTCAGCGCCACCCGCAAGATGTTGCACGCTACCCGTCTGGCCAAAGATTGGCTACGCCAAATCGGCGCCACCGCCGTCTGCACCTTCGGTGGCTACGCCTGCCTCGGCGTGGGGCGGGCGGCGCTCCAGATCGGCTTGCCCCTACTCGTACATGAGCAGAATTCCTACCCTGGCATCACCAATCGCGACCTCGCCAAGAAAGCCCAAGCAATCGCCTTGACCTATCAAGATGCGCTCAGCCATATGCAGCCCAAAGCTGATGCCCTGGTCGAGGTTACAGGTAACCCAGTGCGCCAGGAGTTCCTTGACAGCGTATCGGCTTATACCGCCAAAGTAACAAGCGGCGAGCTCGCCTCTGAGCACGATGGGCGCCATCTGCTGGTCTTCGGCGGCAGCCAAGGGGCCAGACACCTCAACCAAGCCGTCATCGCCCTGCGCGACCGCCTCCAAGATGTCGCCCTCACCCTCGTTACCGGCCCAGGAGAATTCGAGCGTGCACAGGCAGCGCTAGAAGAACAAGGCGGACAGCCGGAGTCCTGGCAGCTCCTCCCTTACTGCGACCATATGCCAGAAGCGATGCTTACAGCTGATCTTGCGCTTTGCCGGGCTGGCGCCGGCACGCTCGCAGAGCTCGCGGTCTGCAAACTACCGGCGATTCTCGTGCCCTATCCCTATGCCACCGCCGACCACCAAACCGCCAACGCCCGGGCCTTAACCGAGGGCGGCGCCTGCGATTTCATAGCCGACGCCGATCTCGGAAGCGAAGCCTTTAGCGAGAAACTGTTTGGCCTTATACAGCACCAAGATCGTCTCAAACAAATGCGCAGGGCCTACCGTGACTTCGTAGCCGGAAACGCTGCCCAAAACGTTTACGACCTACTCGTACGCATCGTAAAATAGCGAGGGGACAACTTAGAAGCAGTCCCCCGTTTATCAAAGTAGGCTCTCCTGCTGGGGCGCCTTTGCCTCCTGTTTACTCCGCTCCTTGATGCGGGTGCTGGCGGAAACACGGTCGCCTTTATTCAAGGTCATCACCTTGACGCCCTGGGTGGCCCGGCCGCATTCGCGGATATCAGCCGCACTAACCCGCACGGTCAAGCCATTCACGCTCATTAACATCAGCTCATGCTCGGGCGCTACCACTTTCATCCCCACCAATTGACCTTTCTTCTCGGTCATCTTGATGGTGAAGACACCGCCGCCACCGCGGCCCTGCACCGGGTACTCTGAAAGCGGCGTACGCTTGCCATAGCCACCGTCGGTCACCACCAAGAGGTCACCACCAGCGCTACGTCCGTCCTCACCGGCGTCCACAGCAGCGGCCGGCACTACCTCGCCCCCGATGATCACCTCATCTGCAGCAAGGCGCATACCGCGCACGCCACCGGCGCCCCGCCCCATCGCCCGCACGTCGGCCGAGGAGAACTGGATGGCTTTACCTTTAGATGAGACCATGATCACATTGTCGCCGTCCTTGATACGCCGGACGTTGACCAAAGCGTCGCCATCATGTAAACCAATCGCCAGGATACCGCCCTTGTTGACATTACGGTATTCGTAAAGCGCGGTCTTCTTCACCGTGCCTTGTGCGGTAACGAAGAAGATGTATTCGTCCTTGCTGAAGTCCTTCACGTTGAGCACGGCAGTGACCCGCTCGGCCGGCAGGTTGCCCTCGGCTGGTGCCAGTTGTAGAAAATTGACGATGGCCGAGCCCTTGGCGGTGCGTGATCCGGCCGGGAGCTCATAGACCTTGACCCGGTAGAGCTTACCCCGATTGGTGAAGAAAAGTACATAGTCGTGAGTAGAGGCGACGAAGAGATGCTCGACGAAGTCATTCTCCTTGAGGGTGACCCCATGCAGCCCCTTGCCGCCGCGCTTCTGCTGATGATAGGTGCTGGCGGGCAGGCGTTTGACATAACCGGCCTTGGTGATGGTCACCACCATGTCCTCATCGGCCACATAGTCCTCGACCGTCAGCTCGGGCTGGGCCTCGACGATCTTGGTGCGGCGCTTGCTGTTGAAGCGCCGCTTGATTTCCAGCATCTCGTCCTTGATCACTTGATGCTGTAGTTTGGGGTCGGCCAGAACCTGCTTATAGTAGGCGATCTTAGCCTTGAGCTCGGCCAATTCGTTTTCTATCTTCTCACGCTCGAGCCCGGTCAGACGGCGCAGCTTCATCTCCAGGATGGCATCGGTCTGCACCTTGTCCAAGCCGAAGCGCTCCATTAGGCGGTTGCGCGCCTCATCGTCGGTCTGGGAGGACTTGATGATCTGGATGACCTCGTCGATGTTGTCCAGCGCGATGGTCAGGCCCTCCAGGATATGGGCTCGTTCCTGGGCTTTCTTGAGGTCGAACTTGGTCCTACGGACGATCACTTCTTCTTGGTGCTTGCAGTAATAGCGGAAGATCTCAACCAAGCTCAGGGTACGCGGCACGCCGTCGACGAGGGCCACGGTATTGACCCCGAAAGTGGTCTGCATCGAGGTCATCTTGTTCAGCTTGTTGAGGGCGACTTGGGGGACGGCCCCCTCTTTGAGCTCGATCACGAAACGGGTGCCCTTGCGGTCGGACTCGTCTTGGGCATGAGAGACCTCGGGCAGCTTCTTGTCCGAGATCAGCTCGTTGATCTTGACCTCAAGCTTGCTCGGCTGCACCCCATAGGGTAGCTCATAGGCGACGATGCGCGGCTTGCCCCGTTTGGTCTCTTCCAACTTGGTCTTGCAACGTAAGGTGATAGAACCACGTCCAGACTGATAGGCGTCGCTGATACCCTTATGACCGACGATCAAACCGCCGCCCGGAAAATCCGGCCCGGGCAGGACTTTCATCAGCTCTTCTAGACTAGCCTCATGGGGGCCGGCTGGATCGGGGGTCGCAGCTGCCAGACGGGCGATCGCATCAGCGTCCTCGGCAGCGCCTGTCTCGGCGCTACCAGGGACGATACCATCGCCGGCGTCTAAATAGGTGCAGGCGGCATCGACCACCTCGCCCAGGTTGTGGGTGGGGATATTGGTGGCCATACCGACCGCGATGCCCTGGCCGCCGTTGACTAGGAGGTTGGGGAAGCGGCTGGGTAAGACGCTCGGCTCCTGTAAGGATTCGTCATAGTTGGGTTGCCAGTCGACCGTGTCCTTGTCCAGGTCGCGCAACATTTCCATGGCTTGTTTGGAGAGCCGGGCCTCGGTGTAACGCATCGCCGCCGGACGGTCACCGTCGGCCGAACCGAAGTTACCATGGCCGTCGACCAAGGGCTCACGCATCGAGAAGTCCTGGGCCAGGCGGGCCATCGCGTCATAGACCGCAGTGTCGCCGTGAGGGTGGTACTTGCCGATCACTTCGCCGACCGTCCAGGCTGACTTCTTGTGCGGACGGCCCGGCGTGATGCCGCTCTCATGCATAGCGTAGAGGATGCGCCGGTGCACCGGCTTCAAGCCATCACGCACGTCCGGCAGGGCACGGGCCACGATCACGCTCATAGCATAGGCAAGGAAGCTCTCCCGCATCTCGGTACCCATCTCGGTGGGCTTGATGGTAGAGCCGGAGAAATCGATCTCAGCTTCGGCGCTCATCGCCGAGGACACGAAGGTGTCGTTGGCCGGGGCGTGGGCGTTCATCTCCTCGCGGATGTTCTCCAAGGACTGCTCGGAGATACCGACTTCCTCCTCGCTGGCTGCGCTATCGTTATCGCCCTCGTCTGGGGATGCGCCCTCAGAAAAGAGACTCCCCGAAGAATCCTCTACGTCCTTGTCGCTCGGAGAGGTAGGACCAGCGGAAGAAGTTCCCTCTTCACCTAAACCGTTATCGTTGTTCTGCTTGTCGTCAGCCATACTTTCCTCTCAAGTAATATCGTTGGATCCGCTTATGCGCTAAGCGTCCAGGAACTTAACTTCTTTGGCGTACTTCTGGATGAAGCTCTTACGGGCCGGCACCGAATCGCCCATCAGGTCTGAGACCGCCTTCTCGGCGGCCAAAGCGTCGTCCATGGTGACGCGCAGGAGAGTGCGGCTAGTCGGCTGCATAGTGGTCTCCCAGAGCTGCTCCGGGTCCATCTCACCCAGACCCTTATAACGCTGGATGGTGTACTTGCTACCTTCTGCGACCTTTGCGGTCTCGGAGGCCAAAGCGGCGTCGGAGAAGAGGTACTGCTTCTTCTTACCCACCTGCAGGCGGTAGAGCGGTGGCTGGGCGATGTAGATGTAACCGGCTTCGATCATCTTGGGCATGAAGCGGAAGAAGAAGGTGAGCAGCAAGATACGGATGTGGGCCCCGTCGACGTCGGCATCGGTCATGATGATGACCTTGTGATAGCGGGCCTTCTCGATGTCGAAGTCCTCGCCGATACCGGTGCCGAGAGCGGTGATCAAAGTGTTGATGGTGTCGCTGGAAAGGGCCCGGTGCAGGTTTACCCGCTCGATGTTCAAGATCTTGCCGCGCAGGGGCAGGATGGCCTGGGTCTCCTTGGTGCGGGCCTGCTTGGCCGAGCCGCCAGCCGAGTCGCCCTCGACGATGAAGACCTCGGTCAGCTCCGGATCCTTCACCGTGCACTTGGCCAACTTACCGGGTAGCCCGGCGTCGACCTTGGCTTTGCGCTGGGTCTGTTTGTATTTGTTGACCGCCTCGCGGACACGTTTCTCCTCCAGGGCCTTCTTGATGATGGTGTTGGCCTGGTTGGGGTGTTCTTCCAGGTACTCGGACAAGCCCTGGGTCACCGCCGACTGGACCAGGGCCTTCATCGAGGTGTTGCCCAGCTTGGTCTTGGTCTGACCCTCGAACTGCGGCTCACGCAGCTTGACCGAGAGGATACAGGCAAGCCCGGAGCGCACGTCGTCGCCGGACATGTTGTCCTCTTTTTCCTTGAGCTTATCGTGGGCCCGGGCGTATTTGTTGAGCACGCTGGTCAGGCCGGTGCGAAAGCCCTCGACGTGGGTACCGCCCTCGGTGGTGTGGATGTTGTTAGCGAAAGCCAAGGTGCTCTCATAGTGGGTGGAGTTCCACTGTAGGGCCATCTCGACCTCGCCCACCCCCTCCTGGACACCGTCGAAATAGATCGGCTTGGAGAGGCCGTCGAGCACGTCGCGGCCCTCGTTGACGTATTTGACGAAATCGACGATACCACCCTCGAAGTGGAATGTCTCCTCATAGAAGCCCTCCTTGTTCATGGTCGAGGGACTCACCAACTTGCCCTCGGCGTCGCGTTCTTCGGCCTCGCCGGCCTTGCGCTCGTCGGTGTAAGTGATCTTGACTCCCTTGTTAAGGAAGGCCATCTCACGCATGCGCGCCTCGAGGGTGTCATCGTCATAGACCGTAGTCTCGAAGATCTCCGGATCGGCCCAGAAAGTGATCTTGGTACCAGTCTTCTTAGTGGCCGCGCCCTTGCTCATCTTCTCCACCGTCTTACCGCGCTCACAGGCGATGTTCCAGGTATAACCATCGCGGTAGACCTCGGCCTCGAGCCGGGTGGAAAGGGCGTTGACCACCGAGATGCCGACACCGTGCAGGCCGCCGGAGACCTTATAGCCCTCGCCGCCGAACTTACCGCCAGCATGGAGCACCGTCAGCACCACCTCGAGGGTGGGGATCTTGGCCTTGGGGTGCTTACCGACCGGGATACCGCGGCCATTGTCGATCACCGTCACCGAATTGTCCTGATGGATGGTGACGTCGACTTTGGTGGCATAGCCGGCCATCGCCTCGTCGATACAGTTGTCCACCACCTCGTAGACCAGATGGTGTAGACCGCGCGGACCGGTCGACCCGATATACATACCGGGGCGCTTGCGCACGGCTTCCAAGCCCTCCAAGATTTGAATGTCATTCTCATCGTAGGAGGTGGACTTCAAAGAGTTTTTTGGCATCTAAGATTTCCTTCCGAACCTGCCTTTAATTATACCATATGCTGCGGTTTTGGAAAGTTTTAAGAAGTTTTTTGCAAAATCAGGCAGACCCTCGAGAAAGGTAGAAAATGCAGCTTCATCAGCCCCCCGAAAAGACTCCGGCCAAAGACGTCGCCAAGGCATCGGCCTTATTCACGATCAGCCGAGGACAGTTGAAGAAAATCGTCATCACTGCCCTCATCGTCTTAGTGATCGCCGGCTATATCTGTTACGAGAACTTCTTCAAACAAGGCCCTGGAACAGGTATGACTCTAGAACCTGCGTCATCGACCCAGGCCCAAGCAATAAACCCGGCTGAGGCCTCCGCCGATGCGCACGACCTCGTGGTGGTCGACATCCAGGGCGCAGTCAAGCAACCCGGCGTCTATCGCCTTGCCAAGGGCCTGCGCGTCGCAGATGCGGTTGATGCGGCCGGCGGCTTGACTAAGAAAGCCCAAAGCGCCCAAGTCAACTTAGCCGAGCCCCTCCAAGATGGCCTACAGTACTACATTCCCAAAGGTGGCGAACAAGATCCCGCCACCGGCACCAGCGCAAGCGCCGCGCGATCCAAAACGGCGCCGGGGCAGGGCAGCCGTCCGGCTACATCGGGATCAGTCGGTGCCAGCCCTGGGCAAAGTGGACTCGTCAACATCAATAGAGCCAGTTCAAGCGAGCTACAAGCCCTTAACGGAGTGGGGCCCGCTATCGCCCAGAAGATCATCGACTACCGGCAAAGCCAAGGGCCCTTTAAAAGCAAAGCCGAACTTAAGAAAGTCAGCGGCATCGGCGATAAGAAATACGCTGCCATCGAATCAGCCGTCTGTGTTTAGCCGCTTCTTCGATCACGGCGCCAGGCTGGCCGCAGGAAACAAAGCGGACAGAGGACGCAAGGTGCGTACCTGCGTCCGGCCCCTCCTGCCTCTCCTCTTTTTACCGCTAGCCCTGTTCTGGGCGGCTCTGGCCATCAGCGAAGTTTTAGTCTGGCGGGGAATCTATCTTGGCTTATGGCCATTGCTTATGCTCCTACCTAGCTTTTTGTGGCTTTACCGGGTCCATAAAAAGGGCAGTTTCAAGAAAGGCGCCCGCGCCCTGCGTATCACCATCCTCGCTGTCTGCGCCCTTGCCCTTGGCCTTAGCCAAGGTGCGAGCTATTGGCAAAGCCTGAGCGACGATGCCCGCAAGCTTACAAGCGCTGAGCTCAAGGGCATCACCCTGCAAGTCGAGAGCGAGACCAAAAAAGGACAGCTGGGCTCCACTTGTGAAGCCCGGATCAGCGAACCTGGCTACCCTGGCCTGAGACTGCGCCTGTTTTGGCCAACCCAGGAAAACCCGGCACCCCTTGGCAGCTATCTCCGGGCCGACCTTGCTTTCAAAGGCTGGCAGTCGGGCCAGGAGGACTTCTTTCGAAAGGGCCTTTGTGGTAGTGCCAGCTTAAGCAAGCTTGAACTGCTTGGTTTCGAACGAGCAGACGGGCCGCCCTGGGCAGCCCCGCTCTCGGCACTCTATCAAATCCGCCAAGCCAATCTTGACTTCCTGGCCACCCTGGACGGGCCCGGAGCGGCCTTATTGGCCGGCATGGTGCTCGGCAGCGATACTTCGATGGACGGGTCGGGGCTCAGACAGGATTGGCAGACAAGCGGCGTTGCCCATCTCATCGCCGTCTCCGGTTCGCATCTCGCGGTAATCGCGAGCATCCTAGCCTGGCTCCTGGCGCGTCTCAAAAGCAGCAGGCGTTTTGCCTTTGTTGCACTTGCAGTCTGTCTTGCAGCTTACGTCGTGCTCACCGCCTTTCAGGCCTCGGCGATCCGGGCCGCACTGATGGCCTTAGTTGCATCCTCCTCCTGCTTCGCAGGTCGGCGCAGCCATGCACCATCCGCACTTTGCCTTGCTATAACAGGAATGCTCGCTTTCGATCCTAGTAACGCCTTTTCACTCGGCCTCGCCCTCTCTGGCGCGGCTGTTTTAGGCATCTGTCTTTTCAACGGGCTGATACAGGAGAACCTGATCCGCCTCTGCCTGCCATCCGCCTGGCAGCCCGCGCAAGCGAGAGCAGAAAGGGATCAACTCGGGGTTAGCCTAGGCAAGGGACGCCCGGATTTTCAAGCCCGACGTAAGCTTCCCGCTTTCTTGCAAAGCGCACTTGAAGCCATTAGTTTGACGTTAACCGCCCAAGCTGCGACAGCCCCACTCTGCCTGATTAGCTTTAATACTCTCCCCTTAGTCGCGCCCCTCGCCAATCTCTTGGTCACACCCTTGAGCATCGTCTTAGTGGGAGCAGGGATTGCGCTTTGCTGCTTGCTGCCGATGGCGCCCCTGGCCCCCATCGCCGCCGCCGGCCTGAGCATGCTCAGCATTATCGGCGACCTCTGCTGCAGCTTAGTCACGCTCCTGGCCGGTCTACCCGGAGCAGCTGTGGCTTTGAGCCCGAACCCCTTTCTGGTCCTTTCCCTGAGCCTACTTGCCGCAATTTTGCTCTATCATTTCTGGCCTTTGCTGCACCCCAGCTGGCCCAACCGCCTTGTCGCCGTCGCCTCCTGCATCGTCTTGACCGGATTACTCCTGCTAAGCCCAGCTCAGCCGCCCCAATTGGTCATGATGGACGTCGGTCAAGGTGATAGCCTGCTTATCCGCGAGGGTCAGCACGCCATTCTGATCGACACCGGCCCCAGCGAAAGCGCCCTGCGTGCGGCTTTGGCCCGACAAGGAGTACGCCACCTCGATGCGGTGGTGATCAGCCATCTAGACAGTGACCATGTCGGGGCCCTGTCTGCATTACGTGGGCTGGTCACAGTCGACACGGTCTTCTTCGCAAAAGGCCTGCTTACCTATCAAGCCGGACACCCGGCTCTGGCTAAGGCCAAGGCCTTGGTCGGAACCGAAAAGGTGCAAGAGCTCTCCATCGACGACCGTTTAAGGCTCAGCCCAGCTTTGAGCGCACGCATGGTCTGGCCCTTGCAACCGGCACAACGTGGCGACAACCCCGACAGCATCTGTCTGCTGCTCGAATATGACCCAGAACAAGACGGCCGGCTCGAGGGCTCGGCCTTGCTTTGCGGCGACGCTGAGCAAGCAGAACTCACCCAGAGCATGGCGGCAGGTAAGCTTCGCCAGGCTGACGTGGTCAAGCTTGGCCACCATGGTTCGGCAGACGATATCAGCGCCGCTCAGCTGAGAACGCTTTCAAGCAAGCTCTGCTTGATCAGCGTGGGCGCCCACAACCGCTATGGCCACCCTACTGCCGCTACCTTAGAGGTCTGCGCCGAAGCTGACCAGCAAGTACTACGCAGCGACCAGTGCGGCGACGTCAGCGTCACCTTCAAACAAGATGGCCTCGCCGTCGCTAGCCAAGAAGCGATGGGCTAAACCGTCTACAATCTGCGCATGGCCCTGACACGACGCATCCTTCACACCCTGGCTGACTTGCCAGCAGCGCACCTTAGCTTCGAACAGGCTCGTTGCACGCGTTTTCGCCATCGCAGCGGCCACTGCGAGCTGTGCTTGGCCGCCTGTCCAAGCGCAGCGATCAAACTCGAGCAGAATGGCGTCAGTGTCGAACCCAGCGCCTGCCTCGATTGTGGCGCCTGCGCCACAACCTGCCCCAACCAGGCCTTAAAACTGCATGCACCGACTACGTCGGAGCTCCTCAAAACGGCCCTCGCCGGGCCCCGGCCACATTTTGCCTGTAGTCGGCTGCTTCAGGAATTTCCCACTAACCGCTGTCTGGAGATCGAGTGTCTGGCCGGACTGGACGAGGCTATCCTCCTTACCCTCGCCGCCCGGCCTGTGCCAGGCGCTGACAAAGATCGGGAAAAGCTACCCTGGGGCAGCCCGGTTAGACTCTTCTGCGCGGACTGCGAAAAATGCCCGCTAGGCGCTGCCCGCCAAACTATTGATGCAGTCTTAGCGGATTGCCACGAGCTGGCGCCAATGGCCAAAATCAGCTTGCAGCAAGGTCTGCCAAAAGAGCTGCAGATGAGTGCGCGGGAGCTCAAAACGCAGCGCAGGACTGACGAAGGCGCCGCCAAACGTGCCGCCTTCTCCTCGGTCAGGCGAGAAGGCCCGGCTGACCTTTTGACTTTATTGAAAGAAAGTGAGACAGGCCGCCAAAGGAGGCCCGCACCAGACCGTTATCAGAAATTCCGGCCTCTGCGCCAGCTCCAACTACGAATGGACCTCAAGAATCTGCGCCACTCCACGACCAGCCGGCTTTGGGGTCGTCTCGACATCGACTTACTTAAATGCACGAATTGTCAGATCTGCACCAAAGTCTGCCCCACTGGAGCGCTCAACGCTTACCATGATAATGGCGCCCAGGGCATCGACTTCGCCCCCTACCTTTGCACTAACTGCCGTCTCTGCCAGGATTCCTGCTACCCCCATGCTATCAACATAGCTGACGGCTGCGATCTTGAAGACCTCGCCGAGGCGTCCCTCTACCGCTTTGAGCTGCGTCCGGCCAGCCCTGCGCCTAACTCTATGCATACTAACGAGGCAAATGAGAGCTCAGATCTCAAAGCCGACGTCTGCCCGGTAACTGAGCGCTTCTAGCAGATGTTCTTCGCCGACCAGCTCGGACTGCTCAAGATCGGCGATCGTACGCGCAACCGCCAAAGCCTTCATGATCTTGCGCCCGCTTAAGTGCTGGGCGTTGGCCGCAGCCTCCAAGAAGTCAAGTTCTGTATGGCCTAGCTGGCACTCAGCAAGGAGCTGGGCGCCTTTGCCGGGCAGCTCCATGAGCAGCTGCCCGGTTTGCGATTGTCCTATGCTCTTGCCCTGGCTATCCTGCTCAAGCCGACTGCTCCGGAAAAGACGGCCGGCTTCCACCTCTGTGCGCATCTGTGCACTACTTTGGCCCCGACCGGTGGCAAGCACCTGGGCCGCTGGGCTGCGCCATACCCTGATCACCAAATCGAAACGATCCATTAAAGGGCCGCCGATACGGGATTGATAACGTTCCACGCTGCTACTGGTACAACGGCAATTTTTCTCAGGATCACCCAGATAGCCACAGGGGCAGGGATTGGCCGCCGCCAAAAGGTGGAAGCGGGCCGGAAAGACGGTCGTACCTCCCGCCCTCGCCAAGGCGACCTGCCCACTCTCAAGGGGTTGGCGCAAAAGCTGCAGTACCGCAGAGCCGAATTCAGGCATCTCATCCAAGAAGAGCACGCCGTTATGGGCCAGTGAGACCTCGCCTGGACTGGGTGGCGAGCCACCGCCTAAAAGCCCAGCCCGACTCGCACTGTGGTGGGGTGCGCGAAAGGGCTTATGTCCGGCTAAGATATCGGCATAAGGTAGGCCGGCGACCGAATGCACCATCGCCGTCTCGACCTTTTCGGTCTCGCTGAGCTTGGGTAGAATGGTCGGAAAGCGAGCTGCCAGCATCGACTTGCCCGAGCCCGGCGGCCCCACCATCATCAGGGCATGATTACCCAAGGCAGCGATCTGCAGAGCGCGCTTAGCGCTTTGACTGCCCGCCACCTCGGCGAAATCCTGCTCTATCTCATGCTCAATCGACTGCGCCTGATAAGGTTGGCTGAGTCTCATCTCGTGCAGGTCGGCAAGATTTCCGAGACAGTGATGATCGAGCTGTTCTGGTGGATATACCCCACCTGGCGCAGGCCCGGTCAACAGGCCCTGTCCACTTTGCACCGCCAGTTGCTCGAAAGCGAGCAAGCCCCTGACCGAACGTATCCTCCCGTCAATGGAAAGCTCTCCCACACAAAGCATCTGATCGGTGAGCCCAGCTGCAATCTGGCCGGTCGCCACCAAGATCGCCAAGGCGATCGGCAAGTCGAAGCCCGAACCACTTTTGCGCAAGGCCGAGGGGGCGAAATTAATCACGATGTGTTGGTTTGGCGTCTCAAAGCCAGCTGCTTGCAGCGCAAGGCGCACCCGATAAGAGGCCTCGCGCACCGCCGCATCGGGCAGGCCGACCATGAAGATCCCCGGCAAGCCACGACCCCCCACGCTCGTCTCGCAGGTCACGGGCAGGGCCTCGACCCCATGCAGGGTCGCGGTCTGGACAAAGGCAAGTTTTTGGGTCTTGGCCACCTTCGGCTCCTTCTCGCAGTTGACAATCGAGTAGGATAGCCGTACGCCCTTAAACGAAACTCAATTATTACTTAAGTTTTGCTTATTTTTTCCTTAAAGATAGAGCTTTTTTAAATCTCGACTAGGCCGGCAGTAAGCTCCTCGCCGATCGTGGTGGGATTGCCATGACCAGGTAAGACCACGGTCGCCTTAGGCAGCTTAGCCAAACGTTGCAGGGAATCATGCATCTGGGATGGCGATCCGCTCTCGAAATGGACGGCGCCGCAGGTGCCCTCGAAAAGGGTGTCGCCGCTAAAGAGCAGGCCCTCATCGGGGACATAGAGGCAGATGCTCCCGCTGGAATGACCTGGAGTATGGATGACCTCGAAGACCCCACAGAGACGCTCCCCCCCATGCAGGGGCTCAAGTCGCACAGCAATGGAATCGTGCGCTGCCGCCAAATCTGCCTCATGCACATAGACCGGCAGTTGCTCACCGTAATGCGCGACCAACTCCGGCACCGCCAGGAGATGGTCGTCGTGGCGATGGGTTAAGATGACCGCTTGGGGGCGGTTTTTGCCCAGGGCAGAGATAATCTGCGCTGCGTCCTCAGCCGGATCCACGATCACTGTTCCGTCCGGCAGCTCAACTAAATAACAATTAGTGACAAGGCCACGGGCATGGCTGATCGCTATCTCCAAGCGCTTGATCTGCATCATCTAGGCGGCCTCATTATGTAGCTCTTGGTAGATATGCTTCACGTCCTGGGCGATCATATATTCCTCGTTAGTCGGGATAACCAATATCTTGACCCGGGAGTCATCGGTGGAGATGACCCGCTCGCCGCTTTTTTGGAGGTTGCGCTCATGGTCGATCTTGATACCCATGGGTTCGAGTCCCTCGAAGATCATCCGGCGCATCCGGTCACAGTTCTCCCCCACTCCGGCGGTGAGGATAATGGCGTCCACCCCGGCCATGGTGAAGACATAAGCGCCGATATGCTTCTTCACCGAGTAGGAATACATCTCATAGGCAAGCTGTGCCCGATCGTTGCCAGCCTCAGCAGCGGAGCGGACATCACGCAGATCATTGGAAAGACCAGAGATACCCAGCAAACCAGACTGTTTGTTCATGATATCGTTGACCTCATCTGAGGTCAAGCCGACGTAGTTGATCAGGTAAAGCACGATTGCCGGGTCAATCGAACCGCAACGGGTACCCATCATTAGACCGTCCAAAGGGGTAAACCCCATCGTGGTATCCACCGATTTTGCATGATCGATCGCCGCAAGCGAACAGCCGTTGCCGAGATGGCAGGTAATCAACTGGAGCTCCTCGAGCGGCTTGCCCAAAAACTGGGCCGCACGATCTGCGACGTAGCGGTGCGAGGTACCGTGGAAGCCGTACTTGCGGATGCTTTGACCGCGATAGAGCTCATAGGGCAGCGGGTACATGTAGGCCTTCTGCGGCATACTCTGATGGAAGGAGGTATCAAAGACAGCCACCTGCATCACCTCAGGCATAATCTTCTGACAGGCCCGGATACCCTCCACAGCAGCTGGATTATGAAGCGGGGCGAGCTTCGAGCAAGCCGCGATCTTCTCAAGGTTCTTCTCGTCTATTACCACCGAGGAATCAAAATACTCTCCCCCATGCACCACCCGATGACCAACCGCGTCGATCTTGGATAAGTCATCGATTACCCCATAATCATCGTCGGTTAAGGCCCGTAGCACCGAATTGATTGCCGCGTGGTGATCCGGCAGATATTCGCTAATCACCCGCTCATCAGCGTCGATGCCGTGCTTGTGGAAGCTGTCCGAGGCCCCCACCCGTTCACAAAGCCCCTTAGCCATCACCTTTTTAGCTTCGGTGTCCACCAATTGATATTTCAGCGAGGAAGAGCCGGCGTTGATTACCAGGATAAGCATAGGACTCCTTCAAGAGGGAAACGTTCTGTATCATTATAGGCTTTCCAGGGCCAAGAAAAGGATATCAAAGATGCTTAGGCGCAAGCACCGCCTAAATCAGCGCATGAGCTCCTCAAACTTCGCCTGAGCAGCCTTGCTTAAGAACTCGTCCAGGGCAAGATAGGCGTCGAGCAAGCGCGCACCCTCGGCGGTCAAGGCCGAGCCACGTGCGCCATCACGGTCGATCAGCTTGCAGCCCATCGCCTCCTCGGCTTCGTTGACGATGCGCCAGGCTTTGGAATAGGACATCATGATCTGCTTGGCGGCGGCATTGAGGGAACCACTTTGACGCACTCCGCAGAGCAGGTCAGCCACGCCTTTGCCGAAAGAATGCTTATCCGAGCCCCGCCCGGAGAACAAGGTCAGACGCGGCTGCACTTGGATATGGTCTAAATCCATTGTTTAAGCCTTCCTCGAATCATCTGCTTGATAGTCTCGAGGTCGCCATCGATAGTGTCCCTAAAACAACGGGGACGCTCGGCGAGATCGGCCAGACTAGCCGGAACCCGTCCCGCCCCCGGCCTCTCGCCCAAAGCGCGGCCCACGTCCTCGGGAAACTTCGCCCAAGAGGCAGTAGAGGCCACGATACTATGCCCGTCAGGGTGGAGCTGTTCCATTACATTGAGGGCCACTGCGGTGTGCGGATCAACCAGATAATCTTGCTCACGATAGAGCTTTGCCATGGTGGCAAAGCAGGCCTGGTCATCAACCCAGCCGCTCGCGAACTGGGCCTGCAGCTTGGCGAAAGTCGCCGAATCCACGTTAAAACAGCCTTGGCCATCAAGGTCAGACATCCAACTAGCCAAAAGCCCACTATCACGCCCATTCAGCTCAAAGAGCAGGCGCTCAAGATTACTTGAGACGAGGATATCCATAGCTGGCGAGGCAGTCAAGTGGAAAGTGCGCTGAGTGATGTCATAGCTGCCAGTGTGGAAGAAGTCATAGAGGACATTGTTGCTATTGGAAGCGCAAATCAAGCGCTTCAGGGGCAAACCCAACTGGCCAGCGTACCAAGCCGCCAAGATGTTCCCGAAATTGCCGGTCGGCACACAGATATTGACCGGTTCGCCGGATTCGACACGGCCAGCGCCGAGCAGACGGGCATAGGCGAACAGGTAATAGACGACCTGAGGCAGGAGGCGCCCCCAATTGATGGAGTTGGCCGAGGAGAAGCTGACCTGGAAATCATCTTTCAGCTCTTGCGCGAAAACGCTATCGGAGAAGACCTGTTTGACGGCATGTTGGCAATCATCGAAGTTACCGCGTACCGCGCAGACATAAAGGTTGGCACCTGGCATCGAAGTCATCTGGGCAAGCTGAGTCGGCGAGACCCCGCCATCCGGGTAGAGCACGATCACCTTGACGCCAGGCTGGTCGGCAAAACCCGCCAAAGCCGCAGACCCAGTATCGCCACTGGTCGCAACCAAGATCAAACGCTGGTCGGAGTGCACAAAGAAACGCGGCAGACACTGCAGGGCCATGTCCTTAAAAGCTGCGGTAGGGCCATGCCAAAGCTCCAAGACATCGGTATGCTGACTGATCGGGTGCAAGGCGACTGCGTCAGGGACATCGAAAGCCCTACCGTAAGCAGATTCCATCCGCTCCGCTATCTGCTCATGGTCAAAACCAGTCTCGAAAGCGTCGTAAAGAGCGGTAGCCATCTCGGCATAAGTACCCGCCCAAGGCCGCGCTGCCCAATCAAGCTTCGGTAGGCGCTCTGGCACATACAGCCCACCGTTCGGGGCAAGACCCTGCAAGACGGCCTCGGAAAAACTCAGAGTCTTACCGCCTCCCCGGGTGTCAAGGTAGCTGATCATAGGCCGAGTTGGACAGCCTCGATGATGAGCTGCGCGGCCTGCTCGAGGTCGAAAGTCGAGGCAGAGATCGAAAGGTCATAGTTGGTGGCACGGCCGAATTTCATCTCGGCATACTGTTCATAGAAACTCGCCCTGTTCTTGTCTATCCTTTTGATGCGATGGATGCTATCGGCCTCGTTAAGGCCATTGCGCTCGCCAACCCGTTTAACCCGGGCCGCCCACTGGGCATAGACGAAGACATTGAGCACGTCACTACGATCGGACAGGAAATAGTCCGCCAAGTGGCCGATGATCACACAGGGGCCTTGGTCTGCGATACCACGGATCACCTTACGTTGGGTCAAGAACAAACGATCAGGCAGGGGCAGGGAGTCGATGTCCTTGCCTTCCATACCGACATGTGAGAAGACGTTGGAAAGCTTACCCATCAGTCCCTCGCCAGAGGCATTGACCAGATCAACATCGACGTCGCCGACATGGGCGATCTCCTGGATCAGCTTCTTGTCGTAATAGTCATAGCCGAGCTGCTTGGCGACCAAGGCGCCGATCTCCCGCCCGCCGGATCCATATTGGCGATTGACTGTGATGATTTGCTTGGGCATTTATCCTTCTTTCCTCGTATAATACTATACGACAAAATGATATCTTCTATCAAGATAAGCCGGCGAAGGCTGCTCCAGATGACCATGCTCGGCGGCGTTGCCTTAGCTTTAAGCGGGTGTTCGAGCGGCGGCAAACAAAGCGGCGACAGTAAGGATCCGCTCGCCCAGATCAAAGCGGATTTCCCCACCGCCCAAGTCAGCCAACTCGACCCAGATAACGCCAAACTGCTCTATTCAACCGATTTTGCCTCAGACCAGACCGGTTATTACCTACAGTTATCGCAAAGCTGCAAGCTCCCTGCTGGGTCCTTGGTCACCCAGACAGGCGACCATACCGCTTTCGTACTCCACCCTGGGGCAAGCCCTGACATCCTGACCCAACTTTCCTGCCTTAATCTGCAAAACGGTGCCTTAGAGAGCCTGCTTCCCCAAGCCACCTTGGCCAGCCAAGGTTATACCATCTATGATGTGGCCGGTGCAGGTGCCGACCTGATTTGGGTGGAGCAGAACCTCGAATCCGGCGCTTGGGCGGTATTCGCCGCGCAGGTGCGCAGTGCGACCACGCAGTATCCCTCAAGCGGACTCGTTATGACCCAAAAATTAGACAGTGGCGATGTCAACTGGGACCCGCCCACCATCGCGGCTTGGGGGTCTACCTTGTTCTGGACGGTGATGCCCTCCCTCAGCGGCAACGCCACCAAACAAGATTCGCTGCTAAAGGCTTGCCAGCTTGGTTCCAGCCCCCAAATCGCCTATACCTCGCACGGCCGGATGCTCGGCGAAGTCAACATCAACGGTGACTTCGTCACCATCATTCCACGCGCCGACAGCACAAGTGTGCTCTACCAACTAACCGCGCTCTCCGCCCAAACCTTGACCCCCACTGAGATACAAGTTCTGCCCAGCGGCTACAAACCGTCAGCGGCCAGCTACACGCCGAGCGGCTTCATCTGGACAGTGGACGCAACTTATGCCAACATCGACAACCTGGGAAAGTTCGGTAGTTACCTCGAAAACGGCGCCAACTACTTCTACGTCAACAAACAACCCGCCGGCCTGCCCCTACTCTGGAACGGATCATTGATCGGCAAATCGAGCAAGAACATCGTTGGCTACAACCTAGCCAAGGCAACAGCTTTCGTGATTGCCGCTCCCGAAGGCGCGGCCTCTTATGGGGATTGCTTGGCTTCCACTCAAAATTTCGATAACCTGGTGCTGTATACTAACATCGTCGATAAGGACTATACACTAGTAAGGATCTTCAATCATGCTTAAACCATCCGCCCAAGGTAAAGTGCGCAACATCTACGATTTGGGAGACCGTTTGCTTTTCGAGGCAACCGATCGGATCAGCGCTTTCGACTACATCCTACCCAGCCTGATTCCCGCCAAGGGCCAAGTCCTGACCCAGCTTTCCCTGTTTTGGTTTAAGCTTTTGAAAGACGTGCCCAACCACCTGATCTCCACTGACCCGACTGACCTGCCGGCAGAATTCGCTGCAGACAAGGCTGCCTTGGCGGGGCGCTTCATGATCGTGAAGAAGTTGAAGATGCTTCCGGTGGAATGCATCGTGCGCGGCTACCTCGCCGGCAGCGCCCTTAAAGAATATCAACGCAGCGGCAGCGTCTGCGGCATCGAGCTAGTCGCCGGGCTGGAGAACTCCGCCAAGCTCCCCCAGCCGATCTACACTCCTTCGACCAAAGCCGAGATCGGCGAACACGATGAGAACATCAACTACCAACGCTCGGTAGAGCTGCTGGGCGCAGACTATGCCAGCCAAGTACGTGACCTGACCCTTAAGATCTATCAGACGGCCGCCGATTATGCGGCCGACAAGGGTATCATCATCGCCGATACTAAGTTCGAGTTCGGTCTGGACGAGGAGGGCAAGGTGGTCTTGGCCGACGAGGTTCTTACCCCTGACTCTTCCCGCTTTTGGCCAGCCCAGCAATATCAGGTCGGCCTGAGCCAACCTTCTTTTGATAAACAGTACGTACGTGATTGGCTAGACGCTAACTGGGATCGTCAGGGCCAGCCGCCGGTATTACCCGATGCGGTCATCACCGAGACCACCAATAAGTACAAGCAAGTCTACCGGATGCTCACCGGTGAGGAGCTCCCCTACTAAGCAGTCTTGCCTCATGCCTGTGCCACGCACGGCAGGGACACCTTATATAGCCCAACCCCTATCGGGAACACTTAAAATTGCCTTGAGGTGATATATGCATTCGTAAGCAGAAGCGAGGCAATTTTAAGTGTTCCCGGTATAGAAAGACGCGAAGACACCTGCCTCAATCAAAAATCACTCGTCAAAAGTACCACCTTCGTCCTCAGTGCGTATCTTCGCCCGTTTGATCTTGCCACCGATGGTCTTGGGCAGCTCATCGACGAATTCCACGATCCTGGGGTACTTGTAGGGGGCCGTGGTATGTTTGACATAATCTTGCAGCTCTTTCTTGAGCTCGTCAGAAGCCGAATAGCCGCGGGACAGCTGGATGGTGGCCTTGACTACTTTGCCGCGCACTGGGTCAGGCGCAGCGGTCACCGCGCACTCCAGCACCGCTGGATGCTCGACCAAGACCGACTCTACCTCGAAAGGCGAGATGCGATAGCCAGAGCACTTGATCACATCGTCAGAACGCCCCACGAAATGGAAGTAGCCCTCGGAGTCGAACCAGGCAACGTCGTGTAGGTTGTAATATTCTCCGCCGACGGCTTCGGCGGTCTTAGCTGCGTCTTTGTAATAGCCTACGAAAAGTCCAGGCGGATAGTGCTGGCGCAGCCCCGTCACGCAAATATTGCCTTCCTCGCCTTCGTCGACCTCGTGGCCATCGTTATCAAGGAGTTTGATCCCGAGCAAGGGCATAGGCTTGCCGGTCGATCCTGGCTTGGGCTCAAGCCAGGGCTGGGTGGCGATCAACACCGGCCCCTCGCTCTGGCCAAGGCCCTCACGGATCTTCTTGCCAGTGAACTTCTCCCAGCGCAGGGAGACGTCGGCATTAAGCGGCTCGCCCGCCGTGGTGAAGTTCTGCACACAGGAAAGGTCGAACTTAGAGAGATCCTCTTGAAGCATGAAGCGGTACATAGTCGGTGGCACACAGAAAGTCGTGACTTGGTAGTCCTGCACTTTCTGTAACAGCTCGGTGGCATGGAACTTGACATTGTCATAGGCGAAGACCGCCGCACCACAAATCCACTGACCGTAGATCTTGCCCCAACCGAACTTCGCCCAACCAGAGTCACTGACGCTCATGTGCAATTTGTTCTCTTGGACCTGCTGCCAGTATTTGGCGGTCATGATGTGGCCCAAAGGATGGGTGAAGCTGTGCATCACCATCTTGGCTAGACCAGTCGTCCCGCTGGTGAAATATATCAACATAATGTCGTCATTGTGCACCGCATCAGGCGAATCCGACGCCGGGCGCTGCCACTGCTCGGAGGCACCTGCCATAAGCTGGTCGAAATCAAGCCAGCCGTCTTTCAAACAGCCATCGCCCCCGTTAATCAGGCCGTCGGGGGAATCAACGCCGATTACCAACTGCAGGCCCTCGGCCTGGTTGCGGGCACACTCGATCTGCTCATGGACATAGGGGTCATCATGGGCGATGATCAGCTTAGCGCCCGAAGCGTTGGCCCGGTAGACGATGTCTTTGGCCGAGAGCTGGGTAGTAGCGGGAATGATGGTCGCGCCCAATTTATGCAAGGCGACCGCACAGATCCAGTATTCATAGCGCTGGCGCAGCATGACCATGCAGACATCGCCTTTCTTGATGCCCTGGCCACGCAAGACGTTTACCATTTGGTTGGAGAGACGGGAGACATCGCTGAAAGTGAAGACACGTTCATGTGGCGCCCCCTCTCCCGGCGTCTTGCATTCATCATCGCACCATACCAGAGCAACCTTGTCCGGTTCGACTGCCGCCCATTCATCGACGACGTCATAGCCGAAATTGAAATCCTGGGGAACCTTGATCTTAAAATTAACGAAGAAGTCCTCATAGGAATCAAAGTCTATGCGCGGGCAAAACTTGCTCAGTAGATGGTCCATGCTTTGCACTTTCTTCTCGAGGTTTGAACAGATCGTCCGTAGCCTGTCAATAGCACCACAGAGAAGATTATTGTAACACTAAGCGAGCGCAAGCCTGCTGCTTTCGCAATCCACCCCGACCCATGCTTTGTCACTAAGATAAAATAGATAGCCTACCCGTAGCTTGTCTGCGTTCACTTCTCGAGATGGAGGGAAAGCATATGCGAAAACCAAAATGGCTCGGAGAGTTCCGCGATTTCATCAATCGTGGCAATGTGATCGACCTCTCCATCGGCATCGTGGTCGGCGGAGCTTTCACCGCCATCGTGAATTCCGTCGTCAATAACCTGCTCACCCCCTTCATCTCGCTGTTTACCCGCGGGGTTGACTTCTCGACCCTCAAAGTGACCTGGGGCATCGGCAGCGACGCTGCCACTTTCAACTACGGCCTGCTGGTCCAGGCAATCATCAATTTCTTCGTAATCGCCCTGGTGGTCTTCTTCATGATTAAGGGCATTAACAAGCTGCGCAAGCCCCAACATGGCGATCCTAGCATCAAGACCTGCCCCTATTGTGCCACCGAGATCCCCGCCCAGGCGACACGCTGCCCCCATTGCACTTCCAAACTCGGTACCGGCTACATCTATACCGTGCGCCCGGAAGCACGCAAACGCATCAATAAGCGCAAAGACCAGACCACTCCATCAGAGCAAGCACATCACCTCGAGCCAGCAGTTAATCCGCCTGCGAAGACGAAGCGGAAAGCTGCGGATCGGGCTCTACCGAAGGATCATCAGGGGAGGCGAAGAACTTCTCCAGCTGGTCTGCACTAGCCGAGCTCGCGTCGATGCCCAGCTGATAGCGCGCACTTAGCTTGTCGGCCTGGAGAGCGCGTAGGTTCGCACTGCTGTGGTCGCCTTGCTTGGCATAGAGATCGCTTAGATAATAAAGAGAACGCACCACGTACTCGGCGCTATCGGCCTGGAAATGTCCTAGATCAAGGTAGGCCACCATGGAGTCAGGCGCCATCGAGAGCAGGAGGTTGTGGTCGCTATCCGTGACCCGTCCGATCTCGCCCTCGATACCCTGGATTGCCGCTTTAGCGTCAGGATACTGGCGCTTGATTGAGCGGATGACCGCATCAATCAATTCGGCTATCATGCGCATCAGGTAGTCACGTTGGAACATCTTAGCCCTTTCCTTCGACTGTAACAGATTGTAACGGATATTAAAGCCAAGGTCGTGATCTCGGTAGTTGGCCGGCTTAAAGCAAGGCGCAGCGGGACTTATGGCTCTTCAACTGCATCCGGAGCGGCTAAGCCAAGATGGGCGTAGGCTGCAGCGGTGGCCACACGACCGCGCGGAGTGCGCTTGATCAAACCGCATTGGAGCAGGTAAGGCTCGTAGACATCCTCAAGGGCATCAGCGCTCTCGCCAAGGGCCGATGCGATCGTGGAAAGTCCGACGGCATCTCCTGCGAAAGTGGTGGTGAGCAGGCTAAGGATGCGGCGATCGGTCTTATCTAAACCCAACTCGTCGACCTCGAAAAAGCTAAGGGCCGCCCGGGCCACCGCTTCATCGATCTGCCCCTTGGCCTTGACCTGGGCAAAATCCCTCACTCTTTTAAGGAGACGATTAGCCAGACGCGGCGTACCTCGGCTGCGGCTAGCAATCTCAACAGCGCCAGCCTGGTCTATATCCACCGAGAGGAGCCCAGCTGAACGAGTCACGATCTGTGTCAACTCATCGCTGCTGTAATAATCAAGGCGGAAAGCAATGCCGAAACGATCACGCAGGGGCCCAGTCAAAAGACCGGTCCTGGTGGTCGCGCCCACCAAGGTGAAATGTGGCACATCCAAGCGGATCGAACGCGCCGCCGGCCCCTCCCCGATCACGATATCCAAAGCGAAGTCCTCCATCGCCGGATAGAGGACCTCCTCAACTGCATGGTTGAGACGATGTATCTCATCAATGAAGAGCACGTCGCCCGGCTCAAGGTTGGTCAGGATCGCCGCTAAATCGCCCGTGCGAGCGATTGCCGGCCCTGAGGTAGTCTTGATCTGGACTCCCAGCTCATTGGCGATGATGGTGGAAAGGGTGGTCTTACCCAGGCCCGGGGGGCCAGAGAAAAGGATATGGTCGAGTACGTCACCCCGGCTCCTGGCGGCTTCGATCAAGACTTGGAGGTTCTCTTTAACCTTGGTCTGACCACAATAATCCGCCAAAAGAGTCGGCCGCAGGGAACGGTCAAAACCGAGATCCTCGCTACTCAGACCGGGGTCGAGTATGGCAGACTGGCCAGCTTGAGGCTGATTATTGGCGGCCTTGGCCATATCCTGGTCAGCTTCCCATATCATAGGTGCCCACCAAGGCTTTGCAGGGCAGCCGTCAAGACCTGCTCGACGCTACCGCTTTGGTCACGCAGGGCCAAGTCGATCTCAGTCTCACTGAAACCCATCTGGGCCAGGGCCCGGTGGGCCTCGCTTTGGACGCTCTCTGTGCCACTAGCCAGCGTTTTCGCATCGTTTTCGGCGCTCGCCAATTTATCCGCTAATTCCAAGACGATGCGTTCGGCCGTCTTCTTGCCGATGCCGGGAGCCTCGGCCAAACGCTTGGCGTCGGCAGCAGCCAAGATCGCCTGCAGCTGATCAGGAGGAAAAGCCGAGAGCACGCCCAAAGCAAGCTTGGAGCCGACCTTGGAGACGCCGATCAACTCGCGGAAAAGATGCCTCTCAGCGTCGCTGAGAAAGCCGTATAAAGTCAAGGCATCGTCGCTTACCTGTAGGTAAGTCAAAAGGGTAAGCGGCGCATCCAAGGCTGGCAGAGCAGCCAAGGCGCTCGCTGACATCTGTAACTCGAATCCGACTCCGCCCACTTCAAGCACGCAGCTGGATTTATCCTTTAACAGTAGGCGCCCGCTCAACTGGGCAATCATGACGACCTCACTTCTCCGCTATCAGGATTATTATAGAACATTTGTTCGTTAATGTCAAACCTGCGAGCAGCGCTCAATGTGGCCCCGCGCTCGGTTGGGGCGGTTCCAATAAATCATGCGCATGGCGGAGATGGGCATGGCAAATCGCCGCCGCCAAGGCATCGGCGCAATGATCGGGCTTAATCTCCTGCTGTAAGCCGAGCAGGCGTGCCACCATGAACTGCACCTGACGCTTGTCGGCCCGGCCGTTACCACAAACAGCACTCTTGATCTTGGCCGGGGCATATTCGCCGACCTTAAGACCGGCCTCCCCGGCCGCGACCAAGGCGGCCCCACGAGCCTCAGCGGTGGCGATAGCCGAACGGTCGTTGCCCTTGTGATAGACCGTCTCAATCGCGAACTCCCGCGCAGCATAGCGCTCGATAGCGGCAGAGACCTCGCTGAAGATCTGGTGCAGACGCAGGCTGATCTCGGTTTCGGGGCCAGTCACGACACAACCGTAGGCAATCGCACGCAGACGGCTACCGGACTGTTCGAGCACGCCCCAACCAGTGTGGGCAAGGCCGGGGTCAAGGCCGAAGATCCGTAAGGGCGGATTGGCAAGTGTGGGTTTAGCGCTCATTGGTGGCGCTACGCAAGGTGATCGAGCCTGCTGAAGTGTCATAGAGCTTGGCGAAAGTCTGGGCCACTCCCTGGATGGCGGTAGTCGAGCCACCGCCGCCTTGCTCGACCACGCAGACCACGCAATATTTGGGCTTTTCGACCGGTCCATAGGCGACATACCAGCTGATGTCGTCTTTACCCGAAACTTCACCGGTGCCGCTCTTCCCGGCGACCTTGATCGGTAGGTCATCAAAGAGATTAGTCTGGGTAACCACCATCTCGCAACCCCTCTCGACCCGCTTGACATGTTCGGGAACCACCTCTGGAGTGGTCGTCGGCGGGATCGGGGTATAGGTCACCACGGGGGCCGCGTCAGAGTCCAAGGCCGACTTGAAGAGATGTGGGGTAAGCATCTGACGACGGGCGATCGCAGCGTAGCCGTTGCAGATCTGCAACGGCGTGACCAGGATATCGCCCTGTCCGATACACATGTTGGTCATATCGCCAGGCTGCCACTGGGCTTCTTCTGGGGTGTCAACGAAAGTCTGGGCCTTCCAGGCTGCATCGGGGATACGTCCAGAGGCCTCACCAGGTAGATCAATCCCGGAAACACTGCCAAAACCCCAGGTCTTCACGTAGTTCTGGTAATCATCGACACGCGCCTGGGCAGGTTCGGCCTGCCAGGCCTTGTAGAAGTCGGCACCGACATTATAGAAGTAGATATCACAGGAATGCTTGATCGCTTCCTCCAGGCCAAGGACGCCGTGATGGCCGGGATAGATCCAGCACTTCTGGCCCCACTGTTTGCCATAGGCATCCCAATAACCCTTGCAGTCGTGCGTGGTATCCGGCCCGATGATACCGAACTGCAGGCCAGCCATACTGGAGAAGGCCTTGAAAGTGGAAGCTGCCGGATAGACCCCGGAGACCGCCCGATTGGTCAGAGGATAAGAAGATTTCTTGTCAAGCAAGCTTGACCACAGCTCCGTGGAAATCCCGT
>JAISGO010000047.1 GCA_031263025.1 Coriobacteriales bacterium | reverse complement strand
TTTCGAGATTGACGTATGTGAATTGAGATCAGAGGTGGGCCAGTCCTATGATGTTCCAAAGTTAGCGACATGTGGTCAGAGGGCTTTAGGTCTATAAATAGTCGCGCATGCGCAGTGGTTGATTGTTCCACTGTTACCGAATTTTGGTACTAAGTGTTCTTGGTCTATATATTCGCGCATGCGCAGTCGTAGTATGTTCCAGTGTTACCGAAATGTGGTCAGAGGGCTCTAGGTCTACAAATATTCGCGCATGCGCAGTCGTAGGATGTTCCAAATTTACAGACATGTGGTCAGAGAGCTCTAGGTCTAAATATATTCGCGCATGCGCAGTCGTAGGATGTTCCAAATTTACCGATGGGCCGGCTGACTTGGGTCTTGGCCAACTGGATCGAGTGCCACGGCCTGATGTGCATCCTGGGCTCGGTGGTGATGCTGGGGTCTGCCATCATCGTGCATGCCTACCTGCGCAGCCATGCGAACAAGACTGATATCAAGATGTACCCGCCCTCCGGCCCCGGTGGCAACTACTTGGCCATGATGGGTTCTGGCTTCGCCGGCTTGATCATCGCCAACCTGGTCTGGGGCTGGCGGCTCGATCCGGCGGCCGGTATGTCCTATATCGCCGTCTTCATCGTCTGCTGCGCGGTGCCCCAGGGTCTGGCCATCACCTATGGCAACAACTGGAAGGTCTGGCTGACCGCCGGTGCCATCTGCGGCATCATCCAATATCCCTTCGAGGAAGCTGGCATGGACATCTCTAAGATCATCCACGTACCGCCGCTGGTCATCTTCACCACCTTGGTGGTCTTCGTCTCCGGCATCATCTGCGTGGAGATCTTCAAGATCTGCCCCTGGGTGCGCAAGTACGTGAAAGACCCCAAGGCGCGTACGGCCAAGCCCTATGTGCAGACCAACTGCGCGCCGCGCGCGACCGGCGGTTGGCTGATCCGCCGCACCCTGGCCGACTTCACCGAGATCATGTTCTTCGGTAACGAATGGGTTGGTCTTGCTACCATCATCGCCTGCGTCGCCTCCTGGTTGCTCAACCCCGGAAGCCTGGTCTATGGCACGCCCGGGCCAGTGCCGGCGATGATCTTCGGCGGCATCATGGCAGACAGCCTGGCCTTGTTCATCTACCACAAGAAGTACCTGGAGCGTGGCTTCTTCAACACTTTCTGCACCGTCTCGGCGATGATGCTGCCGATGCTCTACATGGCGATGAACGGCCCGACCGCGGCGCCGACCTCGATCCCCTTCGTGATCATCTGCGCTATCCTGATTGCTTTCGTGGCGCCCCTGGTCTGTAACGGCATGGCCGACTGGATGTTCCCACGGATGGGCAAGCGCTACGAAGGCGCGGTCAACGCGGTGATGTGCAACGCGCCCAGCATCGGCGTCTCCATCCTGGTGGTCTTTCTGGGGATGTCCGGGATCTGGGCGACCGGGCTCTTCGGATAGGCTCGCGCGGAAGCCCTGGTCTGAGGAAAATTGCAAAATCGCTCCAGGCCAGGGCGTTTCCCGCAAGTATCGGGTTTTGACGGCTCGCAGGTGGTGGCAGGGGCTGTGCAGGTTTTAGTTGGAATTTATCATGCAAAGGAAAGGAACTACCATGGTAAAGATCGCAAGTGTGGCAATGGATGTGTTGCCTGACGACAAAAAGGCCAACCGTGATAAGATGGTCGGCTACATCGAGGACGCGGCCAAGCAGGGCGTGCAGCTGATCGTCTTCCCCGAGGAATGCCTGACTGGTTTTGGCACTGCGCCGATGCAGGTCTTGGAGCTGAAAGACCTGGCCCTCTATCGTCACCAGTCCGAGCTGGTGCCGGAGGGGGAGTCCACCCAGATTTTCATCGAGCTGGCCAAGAAGCACCACATGTACATCTGCTGGGGCATGGCCGAGCGCGACCCCGAGCGTTTCGACGTCACCTACAACGCGGCGGTGCTGGTCGGCCCGGAGGGCTTCGTCGGTAAGTACCATAAGGTGCACCTACCTCTGACCGAGCGCCTGATCCACCAGCCCGGCACCGGCCCCTATCCGGTCTTCGACACCGAGCTGGGTAAGATCGGCATCCTGGTCTGCTTCGACAAGGCCTATCCGGAGCCGGCCCGGGCCGAGGCCCTGCAGGGCGCCCAGATCATCCTGCTGCCGACCGCCTGGCCCTCGCTCCAGCCCAACGAGGACGACAACGACTACAAGCTAGGTAATGTCTTCAGCTTCGCCCGGGCCTCGGAGAACATGATCTTCTGGGTTGACTCCTGCGCCAGCGGCATGTACATGATGGGGCACAGCCGCATCATCGGCCCCAACCCCCAGCAGATCTTCGCCACCACTGGCTTCGAAGAGGGCATGGCGGTGGCCGAGGTCGATATCGAGGCTGAGATCGAGCACGCCCAGTGCTTCGCCATGGGCGGCTCCAACCTGGTGCGTGACCGCAAGCCGCTCACCTACGGCGAGTTGACCAAGCCCAATAAATGGTGCGTCAACCAGGGGCTCCCGCCGGAGGATATCGACTGGGAATAGATAGTTTTGTCAGCGTTTGAACGGCAGGGAGGGCTCGCCGCTTCGTCCTAGGATAACTAGGGCAAGGTGGCGGCCTTTCCCGTTAGCGGGGCCGGTCTTGTATGTTCTGGGCTGGCCTGAGTCTCCTTTTACTTGTATCTATTAGAATCTTGAAGCAGAGAGTGTATGTCAGTAGTGCAGAAGCAAAAATCCACCCATAAAGGCACCGCCGCCGCAGCTGCCGCCCTGGCCGGGATCTCCTTCGGGGTCGGCGGCACCATGAACCAGATCACCGCCGGCTGGGGGCTCGATATCTCCTTGATCACCTTAGCCCAGTTCGTCTGTGCCTCTGTTATCCTGGGCGTGGTGGTGCTAGCGCGCTTTCGTTGTCACTTGAGCAAGTGTGAGCTCTGGCAGCTTTGCCTGCTCGGGGTCTGCGACGTGATCTCCCTGCTCTCCTATTTCTATGCCATCGACTTTTTGAGCGTCGCCCAGGCGGTGGCGATCCAGTTCCAGTACGTTTGGATCGCGGTGGTCTTGCAGCACATGATAGACCGCAAGAAGCCGACCGTCTGGATGGTGCTGATCGTGGTCGCGATCGTAATCGGCACCCTGCTCGGCAGCGGGCTGGTCGACGACATCATCGGCAGCGGTAGCTTCTCGCTTGACCCTCTGGGAGTGGTCTTGGCTTTAGTCTGCGCTCTCAGTTATGGTATCTTCATCGCGGTCAACGACCGCATCGCGCCGGAGGTGCCCTCGGCCACCCGCACCTGTGTGATTACCGTTTCGGGACTGCCGGTGATTGCGGTCTTCGCCTTCTTCACGGTGGGCAGCTTAGCCAACCTGCCCCTGCTCTTGCCGGCCGGTATCATCATGGCTTTGACCATGAGCGTGGTTCCAATTGTCGGGTTGGGGGTGGCTGCGACCGGACTGCCTGGCGGCATTGTCGCCATCCTCTCCTCCTTGGAGCTGCCTACGGCGGTACTTAGCGGTGCCTTGCTGCTCGGTGAGGAAGTGACGCCTTTGACCGTGGTCGGCGTGCTCCTGATCTTGGCCAGCGTGGTCTTTCAGGAGTTGATCGACATGGGCAAGATCGGCAGGCGTAGGACTCTGGGCGATTGAAAATCATCAGCACCTCAGGGCATGATTTTCAAACGCCCGGCAACTTGAAAATCACTGCCACCCCAGGGCTGAGCTTTCTATTGTTTACACCAAAACGCAGGGGATGCTGCTCGCTATGGGCAGTTGCGCGGCTCGTGATAGAATAGCTGCATGCTTTTATACATCTTGATTCGCCTGGTTGACCTCTATAGTCTGGTCATCTTCGTTTGGGCGATCCTCAGTTGGTTTCCTGCGAGCCGCAGCGGTAGGGGAGTACTCGCCCAAGTCTATCGGGCCCTGGGTAAGGTGGTCGATCCCTACGTCGGCCTTTTCCGGCGTTTCATCCATCCGATGGGCGGTATCGACTGGAGCCCCTTCATCGCGATGATAGTCCTGCAGCTGGTCATGCGCTTGTTGATCTATCTATTTTGAGCGGATACCGGGGCAAACACCAGCGCCGACCGGAGCTGGTGAAACGCGGGCAGGATAAGCCCAGGATCCGGCGATTTCCGCTTCTGGCGGGGCTGTTGCTTGCGTGTGTGCTGCTGTTATCCTTAGCGGCATTTTTGTTCTTTGTGCTGAGACCTTGGTCGGGCTTAGCCGTGAACAGTTCCCAAACACAAACTCTGAGTAGCACGGCGGCGGCGGGGGACACCAGCTTCAGCGGCGGGTCAACTACCGCCGAAAAATCCGCTCTTTCGGGTCAAGATCCCGCCAGTGATTTCACAAGCGAGAACGGCTGTGCCAAGCAGTACCAGGGTGCCTATGCGGCTGCTACCCGCCAGGACAAGTCACGGGCGGTCTGGGTGAAATCCGGTCAGGCCTACCGTAAGCGCAAGGACACTGGGCTGCCTATCTTGATGTACCATTACTTTTACGATCCGTCCAAAGGTGAGCACCCGGCCAAGGTCAATGCGGACAACTACATGGATATCGATAAGTTCGAGGCCGAGGTGGCCTGGCTTTGCCGGGAGCATTTCTACTTCCCGACTTGGCCGGAGGTGGAAGGCTATTTCGAGGGGCGCTGTGAGCTGCCAAAGCATAGCGTCGTGCTGACCAGCGATGACGGCCAGAAGAGCTTTTTCAGCGAGGCAGTGCCGGTGGTCGAGCGCTACGCTGCGCAAGGTGCACGCATCACCGGCAACGTGATCGGCGATAAGTTCAAGAAGAAGTACCTGCGTGCTTATGACCCGAACGTGGTGAGCTTCCAGTCGCATACCTACGCTATGCACGTGCCCGGCGCGAATGGCGCCCGCGGCCGGATGTTGACCAGCTCGAGCGCCCAGATCGAGGCTGACGCCCGGCGCATGGACGGGCTGCTTGGCCATTACGTCGCCTGTTGCTATCCCTATGGCAGCGTCACGCCCAAGATCGAGCAGGCCCTCAAGGCTGCCGGTGTAAAGCTTGGACTCG
The DNA here is from genome assembly GCA_031263025.1 of Coriobacteriales bacterium. Classification (GTDB taxonomy): domain Bacteria; phylum Actinomycetota; class Coriobacteriia; order Coriobacteriales; family UBA8131; genus JAISGO01. Next base: position 20,732 of record JAISGO010000047.1, on the reverse strand, counting down.
CAATCATCAACCGCCGCGCCCACGCAAACGATGACCCCCTCGCTATCCCACGCGTGCGCATGGAAGCTAGCCAAACACTTGCCACCTTCAAGGCTGTCGTCAGCTGAACTCGCAAACGGGTGCACCTTTAATTACCACTTTTTAAGTGCTCCCGATTGCATTAACATATGTAAATACAAATGAAAAATGATATAATCACTGAATATGAAGAAGTTAACGCAAAAAGTTACCAGAGCGGAGAGCGATCTTGGAGAGTTTATCAGCAGCTGGCGGCGCTTGCTTGGCCTGACTGCGGCGCAGGTGGCGAACCGCGCTGACATCGCCCCGTCGACCTATTCGAAGATAGAGAACGGCAGTCTGAACGTGAGCACGGAATCCTTTCTTTCCGTCTGCAGCTCCCTCGGCATCCTCGACAAGTTGCTCGACGCCCTTGACCCCTACAACTCCGACCTCGGTCGTATCCGCGCAGACCAAGCCCTCCCCAAGCGCATCCGCCAGAAGAAGACAGCGCTTAGTTAGAGGCGAAGCAAAATCACACATTATGAATCTCTACACTTACTTACAACTTGACGGGAATGACGTCACGGTTGGAACGGCTTATGTGAACCGCAGGCGTGGGCGCCTGTCCTCGATTTTCGCATTCGATGCGGCTTACCTGGCGCGGGAAGAGGCTTATCGTTTTGACCCCGAACTCGAACTCGCACTCGGGACCTGGCCGGTCTCGCGTGGTTTGCCGGCGAGTTTTGAGGACTCGGCGCCGGACCGGTGGGGGCGCAACCTCATTCGTAAACGCCTGGCTGGCCGTAGTCTCGACGATCTGGACTATTTGCTCGGGGTCAGCGACGTGACGAGGCAGGGGGCATTGCGCTTCAAAACTGCGGTCGACGAACCATTCGAGCACCCGGATTCAAGAGTGCCGAAGCTGGTCGCACTGCCCAAGCTCATGGAAGCCGCCCAGTCGGTCGAATTGGCCGACAAGGACGCTGCGGATGCGGTGAAGTACCTGCTTGAAGCGGGAAGCGCATCGCTCGGAGGGGCCCGGCCGAAGGCGGCGGTGACGGACGGAGACAGCCTCTACCTCGCGAAGTTCCCGCATGTCCATGACTCATACGACGTGATTGGCGAGGAATATCAAGCCCTGTGCAAGGCGGCGGCCCTCGGCTTGGAGGTTCCGGAAGTGCGTCTGGTCAAGATCTCTGGGGCGAGCGTGCTGCTCAGTAAGCGCTTCGACCGGGCCGCTGGCGGCAGACGGGTTGGTTACATGAGCGCGCTCACCCTGCTAGGCGTGCGCAACGGGGAGACGCGCGACTACCTCGATATCGCAGAAGCGATCCCGGCCATCAGCGCTGATGCCACCGCTGACCTCCATGAGCTCTTCAGCCGCATCGCCTTCACTATCCTTTTGAATAATACCGACGACCATCTGCGCAACCATGGTTTCCTCCATGGGGCGGACGGCTGGCGCCTGTCGCCGATGTTCGACGTTAATCCGGATCATGATCTCGCCAAATCCCGGACGACCACGATCGGCGGTTCCTCGACCCAGGACGCCAGCATCACCGCTTTGCTGGACAACCACGCGGCTTTCCGCCTGACCCGCGCCGAAGCCGAATCCGAATTCTCCCGCCTCGCTTCCGCATTCTAGCCGGCGCGGGTGTCATCCTTGCCGTGTCAGTCCTTGCGGCGCCAGATGCTAGAATAAGGGCATGTCAGAAACCCATCTCGCGAAGATCAAGGAGGAGTTGAAGAAGGTGCCGCAGGCGCCGGGCTGCTACCTCTGGCAGGACGGGGAGGGCAGCGTGCTCTACGTCGGCAAGGCCAAACGCCTGCGCGCACGCATGAGCCAGTACGTCAACTTCTCCGACGAACGGGCGATGCTGCCGCTGCTGATGCAGGAGGTGCGCCGCTTCGAATACGTCGTGGTGTCATCGGAGCATGAGTCGCTGGTGCTGGAGAAGAACCTGATTAACCAGTACCACCCGCCATTCAACGTCGACTTCAAGGACGACAAGAGCTACCCCTACATCGCCCTCACTAAATTCGCCGAGTTCCCGGCCATCAAATACACCCGCGAGAAGCCGCGCGCCGGCACCGAGTACTTCGGCCCCTACACTGACGCCCACGCCGCCCGCAAACTGATTGACATTATCCGCAAACTGGTCCCCGTCTGCAAGACCTCCTGCGTTGAATACAAACGCTTCCTGCGCGAGAGTGAGAAGCCGGTCACCCGGCCCTGCTTCGACTATTCGGTGGGAAAGGGCCCGGGGGTGTGCGCGGGGGCGATTACGGCCGCTGATTATGCCGAGAATATCCGGCAGGTGGAGGATTTCCTGCATGGCGACCGGGCGGGGCTTGCCCGCAGACTGAAAGTCCAGATTGCTGAAGCCAGCGCGAACCTCGAGTTCGAGCGGGCGAAACGGCTGGCCGAGCGGCTCGAGATCGTCCAGGACATCGACAGCAAGCAGTCGGTCTCGCGCACGAACAGCCTGAACTGCGACGTCATCGGCATCTATCGCGAGGAGACGATCGCGGCCGCCCACGTGCTCTCGGTCCGCCATGGCAACGTCCTGCTTACCAATGAGTTCATCCTCAATAAAGGTCTCGACATCACCTACGAGGACCTGCTCTCGGGTTTCATCCTGCGCTACTATGATGGGGTCACCGACTTCCCGCACGAGCTGGTGGTAGAGCATGAGCTCCCTGACGGCGATGACATCTGCGCTTGGCTGACCACGAAACTCGCAAGCCCGCATGGCGCGCAGGTGCGCCTGACCGTCCCCGGACGCGGCCAGCGCTACCAGCTGCTCGCGCTGGCGAATAAGAACGCCCGACATAGTCTGCTGCGCTACAAGGTGCGCTCGAACTATGACGACAAACGTGGCAACCAGGCCCTACTCGAACTGGAAAGCGCACTGGCAATGGAGAAGCCTCCCCTGCGCATCGAGTGTTATGACGTCTCCACCCTGCATGGCCATTTCAACGTCGCCTCGATGGTGGTCTTCGAGGGCGGGGCCAAGGCCAGCGGGCAGTACCGCCGCTTCAAGATCAAGGGCGAATACGACGAGGCCAACGACGTGGCGATGATGGCCGAGGTGATGGAGCGGCGTTTCGCGCCGCAGCGCCGCTCAGACGCGCGCTTCGCCACCCGCCTGCCCGACCTACTGATCGTGGACGGCGGTAAGCCACAACTGAACGCTACCTTAAGGCAGCTGTCCGAGCTCGGCGTCGAGGGCATCGCGGTGGCCGGCCTGGCCAAGTCCGACGAGGAGCTCTTCGTCGACTGGCAGTCCGACCCAGTGGTCTTACCCAGCGGCTCGGCCTCCCTCTACCTGGTCAAACAGATCCGCGACGAGGCCCACCGTTTCGCCATCACTTTCCACCGCGAGCTGCGCGGCAAAGCCCAAAACAAGTCCATCCTCTCGGAGATCAACGGACTTGGACCCAAGCGCAGCCGTGCCCTCCTCAACAAGTTCGGCTCGATCAGGCAGATCAAGGCCGCCAGCGAGGAACAGCTCGCCGAGACTAAAGGCGTCAATCTCGCCCTTGCCCGGGACATCTACGATTCTCTGCGCGTGTTCACTGATAACACTGAAGACGACTAGTGGTGGCGTACCTTGTCAGGAATGGTGCACTCCTGCGGGGCAGGGCCCGAATGCGAGTTCTGCAGCCGCAGAATGGTCTGCGCTGGGGGTGGATTGGCTGCGGCGAAGCCTGTTCGAGCAGGCGGGTTCTGCCACGCAGGAGGGCTAGTGAACGCCCCACTCGTCTGCCTTCTTGATTGTGCGCAGCCAGAAGAGAAAGGGTGCTGGATGTGCTAACATATCAAAGTTTGCAAGCGTTTTGAAGAAGAAGTAAGAGGTAAATCACCTATGGCTGTACCTAAGAACAAGAAAGGCCGCGCCCGCACTCATGCCCGTCGCAGTGCCAACAGCGTCCTCACCCCGGCGGCCCGCTCAGTCTGCCCCCAATGTGGCGAGCCCAAGCTGCCCCACTACGTCTGCGCCAACTGCGGCTACTATGACGGTCGCGAGATCATCGCTGTCGAATAATCCGCTATTCGGCGCGTTTCGCATTTGTTCGGTCATTCATTTACCTAAGTAAACTTTATGCCCAAGCAAATGCGAGTCGCACTCGAATATCGAATTATTCTGTTGTGGACTAAATTACCGCAGGAATGCTTACGATAGCACTTGATGTGATGGGGGGCGATGACGCCCCCCAGGTGGTTTTGGAGGGAGCTCGGCACTATCTCGATGATGCTTCAGCAGCTGATTTGAGCCTGGTCGGGCCGCCTGACCTGCTTCGCTCATTTGTCGAATCCTTGGCTCCAGAACAGGCGGCCAAGGTTAAGTCCGTGCCGGCCTCTGAACAGATCGGCTTCGACGAGCATCCGGCTGACGCAGTCAGGCGCAAGCCGGATTCCTCCATCGTGGTCGCGGCCAAGCTGATCAAGGACGGCCTGGCCGACGTTTTCTTCTCGGCTGGCTCGACCGGGGCAGTGATGGCGGCGGCGACTTTGTTCCTGCGCCGGGTCAAGGGCGTCTCGCGCCCGGCTATCGCCACTCTGATACCCACCCGCAAGGCTCCGGTGCTGATGTTAGACAGCGGTGCCAACGCCGATGTCAAGCCCGAATACCTGGTCGACTTCTGCATCTTGGCCGAGGTTTATTGCCGCGAGCTCTTGGGCCGCCCCAAGCCCCGCATCGCCCTGCTCAATATCGGCGAAGAAGCCAGCAAGGGCTCTGAGCTCTACCAAAAGGCCCATCGCCTGCTCAAGGCCAATCCGGCTTTCATCGGAAATATCGAAGGGCGCGACCTCTTCAGTGGCGATTTCGATGCCTTTGTCTGTGATGGTTTCAGCGGCAACGTCGTGCTCAAGACCATCGAGGGTACTGCCGGCTTCATGATGCATGAGTTGAAAGATGGCTTCAAATCGAGCCTGCGTACCAAGCTGGGCGCTGCCCTGGCCCTGCCCGCCCTGAAACCCCTCAAGGCCAAGATGTCAGCCGAGGTGGCCGGTGCCGCTCCTCTACTCGGGGTACGCGGCAACGTCTTGATTGGCCATGGTTCTTCTAGTGCAGCCGCCATCTACTATGGCCTCAAGCAAAGTGCTGCCCTCGCAGAGGCCAAGCTGGCCGCCAAGATCGAGGCGGCTTTCAATGGACGCTAGTTCCGGCGCTCGACGCGGACACGGCTCTGCTCAAGGACTCAGTCCTGTTGGCTCTTTTGAGCATGATCCGGCAGGGGCCGCCAGGGCCAATGCGCCGCTGTCTGCCGCTTCAAAGGTTGCCCGCCTTGAGCAGATCATCGACTATCGTTTTAAGTCGAAGAAATTGGCCCAGCACGCCATCACCCACCCCTCGGCCGCCGCTGGCGATCTTGCCCACGTGCGCTCTTATGAGCGTTTGGAGTTCCTCGGTGATGCCCTGGTCGGCGCGTTTATGGCAGCTTATCTTTACGAACATTTCCCCGACCTGCCCGAGGGACGCCTCACTCGCATGAAGACCGCCCTGGTCTCCGGATCGACCATGACTCGGATCGGGCGCCGACTCGGGCTTGACCAGGTAATCATATTCGGATCCAGTGAAACCGGCTCTGATTACCGAGGGATGGATTCGGCCCTTGAGAATGTCTTCGAGTCGCTTAGTGCCGCGCTCGCCTTAGACGGGGGTACGGCATGCGCCCGGGATTGGGTGGTAGGACAGCTTGCGCCTCTGATCGGGCACATCCAAGAGCTCAATCCTGCCAGCGTCAAGACCCGCTTGCAGGAGCTCACCCAGCTGCGCAAACAAACCCCGACCTATCGCATCATTGGCTCATCAGGGCCGGCCCATGCCCGTAGCTTCGAAGCCGAGGTGCTTTTGGCTGGTCAGGTGGTTGGCCAGGGCCAAGGCCGCTCCAAGAAGGAGGCGGAGACCGAAGCCGCCTCGGCCGCCCTCCACGCCCTGCAAGGGCAGGCTGAATCCGACTAGGCCGACAAGCTATAATATCTGCGCAATGTACCTTAAATCCCTGACAATCAAAGGTTTCAAGAGCTTCGCCGAGCGCCAAGCCATCAACTTCGAGCCGGGCGTAGCGGTGATCGTCGGCCCCAATGGCTCTGGTAAGTCCAATATCTCGGAGGCTATCACCTGGGCCTTAGGCGAATCCAGCCCACGCAACCTCCGGGTAGGTTCGATGGAGGAGATCATCTTCGGCGGTTCTGCGGCCAAGAAGGCGGTCAGCTTGGCCGAGGTCGAGCTGGTCTTGGATAATTCCGATGGGACCTTGCCGGTGGAGTTTTCCCAGGTCTCGATCATGCGCCGGATGTACCGCTCCGGTGAGAGCGAGTATTTCATCAACAAAGCTCCCTGCCGACGGCGTGACGTTACCGACATCCTTTTCGACTCTGGGCTGGGTCAGGATATGTCATCGGTGATCGGCCAAGGGGCCTTGACCGAGGTGCTGGACTCAAAGCCGGCCGACCGCGTCACCTTGCTTGAAGACGCCGCCGGCATCCTCAAGCATCGCAAGCGTAAAGAAAAGGCCCTGCGCAAGCTGGACCGCATGGATGTGACCTTGACCCGGGTCGATGATATCGTGAAGATGATTGACAAACAGCTCAGGCCCCTTGAGCGCCAAGCCAAACGGGCCGAGCAATACCACAAACTGCAAAGTCAGCTCAAAGACCTCGATCTTGGAGTGGCGGTCGCTGAGCTACGTGGCCTGCAAGAGCAGTTCAACCGCCTGGACAAGCAGAAACGTGAGGTCGATGGTGAGCTAGAGATTGCCCAGCTCAAGGTCAACGAAAAAGAGGGTGCCCTGGAAAAGCGCCAATTGGCCTTAGAGAAAAGGGGCCTTTTCGTCGGCGACATCAACGAGCAGCGGATGCGTCTGCGTTCTGTCGTCGAGCGCCTTGACTCCCTGATGCTCCTGCTTGAGGAAAAGGGTAAGAACATGGTCAGCCGCTTGTCCGAGCTGCGGGCAGGAGTACATGGCGCCAGTGCGCGACTGCAGTCCCTGCGCAGCGAACTGGCCAGTCTTGACCAGCAACAGAGCGACTCAGCAGCCGAGCTCGACGCTCTCACGGCAGAATACCAGGCGAAGAACCGTGCCAGTGAAGAAGCCACCAAGCAGGCCAGCGCCGCCCAAGCCTCCTACGCCAAACTCTCTAATGCTCTTAAAGGCAGGCAGAGCCAGCTTGAGACTGCGCGGGCGAACCTCTCCAAGACTGCTGAGGCCCTTTCCGGGCTCGACCTTGAAGGCAATCTGCTCAACGACCAACTCGAGCAGATTAATGCTAACTATAGCCAATCCCAAGCCCTCCTCGCCGAGAAACGGCAGAAAGCCGACAAACTCACCGCCGAGCTTATCGAACAACAGCAGAAGAGCAATTCCCTGCGTGCGAGTATCGATAAGTTCGTGCGCATCTTAGATGACCTGAAGCCCAAGCTTAGTCAGACTACCAAACAACAAGCCGAAGTCTCTGCCCAGATCCGTGGTCTAGAGGAGATCGAAAGGGCTTACGTCACTTCGAGTCCGGCCTTGACTTGGACCTTGGATAATCGCAGCCAATGGCCCGGTTTAAAAGGGCAGTTCAGCCAACAAGTCAAAGTCAAGAGCAAGCTCAAACTACCTTTCGGGATGCAAGCCAAGACCCTCGAGGGCCTGGTCGAGCAGCTCCTGGGTAGCGATTTCTTCGGTCTGTTCGTGGATGATTCACATACCGCCCAGGATATCGCCAAGAAGCTATCGGCCTCCAAGATTGATCAAGGCGCTCTCTCGGTTTTTCCGCTTAAGGGTATGCGCGGCTTTGACGAGCAGTCGATCCGAGGTGAGCGCTTGCTTGATTACCTTGAGATCGATAAACCCTATCAGGCTGCTGTTGAGGCCCTTTTAGGCGACGTCTATCTCGCCGCCGATCCCAGTGAGGCCTACAAATATTATCTACGTGACCGTCTCGGTGTGCGCTTTGTCACCCCCCAGGGTTTCATCGTCTGGCCGAGTGGTAAGATGACTTTCGGCAGTTCGCAGACTGACGTCGAAGGGGTGGTGGCACGCCGGCGCAAGCTCGATGTCCTGAGCAAGGACGCCGAACGCCTTGACACCCAGGTCGGGGATCTTGAACTGCAGGTGTCCAAGAGCGAGGCTAACCTTAAGTCCACCCAGCAAGATGACTTCGAGGTTTCGCAGCAAGTGGCCAAATTGCAGGGTGACTTGGATGCTGCTAGCGCCGAGGTCGACCGTATCACCGAGAACCTCGCCCAGACCCTGGCTAACCAACAGGATTGCCAACGCAAACTCGCGGACGTACAACAACGCAAGGACAAGACCGCTCCCTTGACCGCTGAATACACCCAGCGCATCCAGGAGCTTGAGACCCAGTGTAGCGATTTTGAGAGCCAGGTGAAGCAGGCCTCAGCAGGCCTCCTCGAGCTTTCTGACGCCAAAGCGGCGAGCGTCCAGACCCTGTCGGCCCTTAAGGTCGAGTTAGACGGTAAACGCTCGAGCCTGATCTATGCCAAGAACCGCCGCCTGACTGTTGAGAAGGATATCGCCGAGCTCGAGCAGAACATAGACACTTCGAGCGCGACCGTGCGTAGCCTGGGCGTAATGCAGAACCGCATCGATCCGCTCTACCGTCAGTTCGACATCCTGCGCCAGGGTGGTCAAGCCTATGCCAGTGAGCTGCTCAAACAAGCCGAACTGGAACAGAGCGACTCGAGTAATCTGCGCCAGTTGATCAAACAAGCGGATGCTGCCGCCAAGCAGGCTCGCCAAGAGCTAAGCGAGGTGGGGGAGCAGCGCACCCTGGTGATGGTCGACTTGGCCAAGGTCGAGGAGAATGTTCAGGCCCAGGTCGCTAAGATCAGCGAGGAGCATCAGACCACCGTTGAAGCCGCCCTTGGGGTTAAGGCGCCGACCGATTTAGCTGAGGCCCGCGGGGCCGCAGACCGTTTGCGCCATAAGCTCGCTAGCTTAGGCGCAGTCAACCAAGTCGCCGAGCAGGAATACCAGAACCTCAAAGAGCGCCGGGAGTTCATCAACGAGCAGGTCGAGGATCTGCGTCAGTCGCGCAAGGCCCTAGCTAAGATCAGCAACGCCCTCGACCGCAAGCTACATAATGCCTTTATCGACGTCTTCAATCAAGTCAACAAGAACTTCTCCGAGGTCTTCGAGGCACTTTTCCCGGGTGGTTCTGGCGAGTTGATCCTTTCTGAGGGCGATGCCGAGGAGGAGATGGGCATAGAGGTCTCGGCCCAGCCCAAGGGCAAGCATATCAGCAAGCTCTCCCTGATGAGCGGCGGCGAGAAGTCGCTTACCGCAATTGCCATGCTCTTTGCGATCTACCAGGTACGTAAAGTGCCTTTTTATGTGCTCGACGAGGTCGAGGCCGCGCTTGATGACTCCAACCTGCAACGTCTGCTCGCTTATGTAGACGTTTTGCGCAAGACCTCTCAGATCATCATGATCTCGCATCAACGGCGCACTATGGAGCAAGCTGATATCCTCTATGGCGTCTCGATGCAGGCTAATTCCATTTCCAAGGTAATCTCCCAGCGCCTCGACGAAGCGCTCAAATACGCCCAAGACGCTTAACTTCTGCGTCCCCAAGCTCTTTTGCTGATTGGGGTCCTAGGCTGGTGAATACTCACTTGTCGCGAAACTGACTGAGGCGGCTTTGTGTGGCTCGGGCGCCGTTTGGTCGCCTATTCTTTATAATTTCTACATGAGATCTTCAGAGAACCGCCCACAGGCGGCAGCAACCTCCGGCCGCCATTTGGTGCGTGAGCTGGAAAATCGACACATCCAACTGATCGCCATCGGTGGCGCCATCGGCAGTTTCCTCTTCGTGGGATCGGCCCAGGTAATCGTCGACACTGGCCCTTCTGCCCTGTTGATCTACCTGATCGCCGGCGTGACCTTTTTCTTCGGTATGCGGGCTTTGGGCGAGCTTCTCCTATCCAACCTGCACTATAAGTCATTCCGAGATGCGATTGATGATATCTTGGGCCCCCGCGCTGGTTTCACCGTAGGTTGGATGTACACCATGGTGTGGGTTCTGATCTGTGTGGCCGACTCCACGGCGGTCGCGACCTACGTCCAGTATTGGTGGCCTGGCGTGCCCACCGTAGTGGTCTCGGTGGCGATGCTTGCGCTCGTTACCATCATCAATCTGATCGCGGTGCGGGCTTTCGGAGAGTTCGAGTTCTGGTTTGCCTTGATTAAGGTGGTGGCGATCGTCTTGATCGCGGTGGTCGGCCTCTTTCTCATCTTCACGGGTTTCCAAGTCCAAGCCGGAGTCCATCCTAATATCTTGAACCTCTGGTCTAACGGCGGTTTGACTTGTGGTTTCAGCCATGGCGCCAGCGGTTTCTTCCGGGCTTTCCAATTGGCATTCCTGGCTTATGGTGGAGTCGAGCTGGTCGGTACCACTTCGGCCGAGGCCAAGGATCCTGAGAAGACCTTGCCCAAGGCGGTCAATGCCCTACCTCTGCGTATCTCCCTTTTCTATATCGTGCCCTTGGCGATCATCTTGATCGTCGCCCCCTGGTTCCTCTTCGTGCCGGGCAAATCGCCCTTTGTCCAAGTCTTTGCCCTCGGCGGGGTCGCCGGCGTCTTGATTATCGCCGGCGTGCTCAACTTCGTCTTGTTGACGGCTGCGGCCAGCGGTACCAACTCGGGTATCTACGCGGGGTCGCGCATGCTTTTCGGCCTCGGCGAGTCGCGTGAGGGGCCGCGCGCGCTTGAGGCCCTGTCCAAACGGATGATTCCCCTGCCTGCGGTGTTGGGCCTGGCCATCGTATGCGTAGTAATCGCCTTGTTATTGGGTATCATCCCCAACGCAGGCGAGGTCTATAACACCGTGTCCTCTATGGTCTCGCCGCTCTTCCTCTTGGTGTGGGGTATGATCGTCGCCGCTTACCTGGTGATGTGCCTGCGCCACGGTGAGCGCCATGCGGCTTCGAAGTTCAAATCCCCCGGCGGTGTGGTAGTGGCCGCTCTAGTGCTGGCGATGTTCCTCTTTAACTTCGTACTCGGCTTCTGCTATCCGGATGCCTTGCCGGGCTCGCTTTTGGCCTGTGCCTATATCGTGGTTTTGGAGATCATCTACAGTCTGCCGCCGGTGCGCAAACACATCCTGGCGGCGCGTGCCCTGACCGACTAGAAAGGCCGGATAGTTTGGCCGGCCGCGCCCAGTGGCAACCTAGGTCTGCGGATTCGACATCGCGCCTAGGGGGCTACCTAAGCGGTGGGCGGTATCAGGTAAAGGGCCTTAAGGTAATGTACAGTTTTCCTTAAGGGAAAACTAAGGATTTTCTAAGACCCCCTCCTTATACTAGCCTCCTTGTCGCTGACACAAGGAGTGTTACATGAATATAGAGTCTAAGAAGAAGTGGGTCTTTATCTGGATCGGGTTCGTCTTCCTGACAGGGGCGGTGTTTGCAGCCGCTATTTGGGTTTGGACATACCAGGCAGACGGATCCGGGGCCGAACAAAGCGGTGGCTTGCGGGACTGGCTTCGTCCAAAACAAGCGACCCAGCCGTCGCCTGTCAGTGTGGTCCCAGAAAGTTATCTGCTCACCCTGCGCCCTCAAGCTGGTAGCGCCCAGGCCTTGCGCCGCCTCAAAAGCCGCCTTGGCCTGCGCAGCATTGAGCTATTGGACGCAGGGTCGCCGAGGCCGATGGCCCTTGTCCGGGTCGGGTCAAGCCGAGGGCCTGTCCGGGAGGACATCGTCGTCAAGCAAATCATGGCCCAGCCGGAGGTCTTAGCCTGCGAGCCGGAACGCAGCTTCACACCAGCTTTCACAGCCACCGATCCCGGGCTCATGCGCAGCGATAAGACGGGCCAGTGGTATCTTAACCAAGTGCACGCCCAGCGTGGCTGGGCGTATCTGGAGCCTGCCCGACTAGCCCCGGTCAGCGTGGCCGTCCTTGACACCGGTGTCAGGTTGACCCATCGCGACCTTGCCTCCAATCTAGACTTCGCCAATGCCCGCGACTGCGCCAACCAGGTTTCCCGTTATGGTGGTCTGATCGGTAGCTACCGGCGCCCTGACCGCCAGCTCACAAGTGCTGTACAAGGTTTTCACTCTGGCCAGGGCAACGGCGACATCAACGGTCACGGCAGCCATGTCGCCGGTTTGATCGCGGCCAGGGCGGGTAATGGCTTTGGCATGGCGGGGATCTCCGCCAATGCTACGATCCTGCCGATCAAGGTATTCCATCCGGCGGCCAAGTTGGGCATCAAGAGTGACGCACAGATCAGTTGCTCGAGCTCCTCCTTGGTCAAAGCCTATGGTTATCTGATCCGTCTAAAAGAGCAGGGCATGTCCAGCCTGCGTGTGATCAATCTCTCATTGGGCAGTTATGATCTTAGTTTCTCCAAGGCCTTGAGCGGGCTAATCGGGCGCGCCCAAAAACTCGGCATGCTCACCGTCTGTGCAGCGGGCAACGACGATTCGAGCAAGCCTTTCTACCCGGCGCAGATCGCCAGTTGCCTGAGCGTGGCGGCGACGGAGCGCTCGGGCGGGCGGGCCGCCTATAGCAATCACTCTGCAGCCGTTGACTTGAGCGCCCCTGGCGGGGAAGGACAAGCTCCACTCTATAGTACGGCTTATGGCAGCGATGAGGCCTTCTCTGGGCTCACGGGCACTTCCCAGGCCGCCGCCTTGGTCTCCGGTGCGGCCGCTTGGCTGTGGCGAATCAACCCCAATCTTAGCGTCGCCAAGGTCAAATCCATCCTCTTGAAGAGCGTAGACGATCTGGGTGCGAAGGGGCGTGACCAATTCTATGGCTATGGCCGTCTTAACCTGGAGCGGGCGACTGTCTTCGCCTTAAGTGGTGGCCGCGTCGCTGCGCCCAAGCTGCGCCTGAACGGCGCCAAGGACGGCGGCTTCCATCTGAAGAAAGGTAAGAAGCTCTCAAGCCTGCTTGAGTCCGACATTACGCCCAAGCGCTTTAGCGCCATCTTCCACGGTAAAACTGTTGCCGGCCGCTTCAAATGGACGGTCAAGCCATCGACCAGGCCGACCGCGACCAAAGCCAAAGGGCGTCAGTATGGGCTGAGCTTTCAGCCCAACGACCAGTTAAGTTTCAAGAAAGTGGTCTTTAAAGTGCGCCTCTACGTGAAATGAAGAAACCTAGGCGTGGGTGCTTGCTCTGACCCCAGCTTGCCCGGGCAGCCTTCTCCTCTATCCTGAAAATCACTGTACAACCTGCTAAAATAAGCACGTTTCAGCGGATTCCTAAGGAGAAAGATATGCCCACCTCTTCATCCAGGTCCAAGCTTATACTTGGTATCGTCTTGAGCTGCTTGCTGGCTTGTGCGCTCTGTCTGAGCGGCTGCGGGAGCAGTGCTAGCAACACTGATTCAAACGCGTCTAGTGCGACGGACGCACAAGTCCATCTGGTCACCCCCGGTACGATCACGGTCGGTTCGGACTGTGATTATCCGCCTTTCATCCAGATGACCAAAGGCCAACCCAATGGCTTTGAGTACGATCTGATCAAGGATGTCTGTGACAAGCTCGGCTACAAGTTGCAATACCTGAATCCCCAGAACTTCGATTCCTTAATCCCTGCGGTGGCTTCCGGTACCAAGATGGATATCGCCATCTCTAGTTTTACCATCAATGACGAACGCAAGAAGACCATCGACTTCTGCATCCCTTATTTTGATTCCAACCAAGCCTGTGTGGTCAAGGACAGCAGTTCCTACAAGACCGCGAAAGACCTAGACGGGGCCACAGTCTGCGCCCAGAGCGGCACCACTGGCGCCCAGTGGGTACAGGAGAACCTCCCGAACGCCACCCTGCAGAACCTCAACAACGCCACTGACTGCATGAGCGCTCTCGAAGCCAATAAGGTACAGGCCTGCTTCATCGACCAGCCGACCGCAGCGGCCTATGTTGCCAAGCAGTATAAGGACTGCAAGGTTCTCCAAGCGATCCCGACTGGCGAGCAATATGGTTTCGTCATCTCCAAATCCAATCCCGCCCTCAAGGCCCAGATCAACCAAGCTTTGGTCGACCTCTACAAAGACGGCACTGCGGCCAAGCTCTTTAAACAGTATTTCGGCAACAGCATCAAGCCGCCGGTGGAAATGGGCGAGCTACCCACGAACGCGCAGGAGGGATCAGTGCAAGACCTTTGATGAGAGTCTGTGCCAATCAACATCTTGCCCACCGGGCCATGAGTCGGGGTGCACGTATCGTGCACCCCGACCTCAGCACGATTGGGTCTGCTATAGCAAGTCCTTCGAGGGGCAGCTGTCCATATCCTGGGCCGCTGTCCCTCTTTATTTGAAAGTGTGCCGACGGTGCGTCTGTTCTCTAAACCATTGTTCAAGTTCTTCCTCTTCGCGTTGGTCCTCGCCACCCTATCTGCCCTGCTCTCACCACCCCAGGCTGATGCGCTGACGGTGAGTAGCACCACCGCCCAGCCCAACTCCACTTCCTCCAACTCCAGCGCAGTGATTGGCGGGACGCCGACCCGGATTACCTGGGAGGGGACGGTCGACAAAGGAGAGCAGGTCAAATCCCTCGACCTCGTTTTCCCCGCAGGTTGCAGCTTGGCCGACGGTGCCGATGTCAAAGTCACTGTCCTGCATGGGCTTGACCGGATGGCCTATCTCGAACAAGACCAGCTTGACGCCCAGCACGTCAGCGTTGATTTTGCCAAAGCGGTGCCTTCTGGTATGCTGATCCGGGTCGAGGTGCACGAGATTTCCTTGCCCAATGTAGCCGGCGACTATCAGCTAGAGACCAACTATACTGACGCCAATGGCAAAAGCGCCGCCCTCGGGCCAACCCAGAACATCACCGTCCAAACGGTGAGCTGGAGCGATCAGCTCTCGGATTGGCTATCCCAACAGGGCTGGGTGCAGGCTTGGAACTCCGTGCTTTTTCTCAACATCTTCTTCAACCCAGTACAGATCGTCGCCTCCTTGCCCCAGCTCTTCTTCGGGTGGCTGCGTAGCTTGGGTATCGTCTTGATCGGCTTCCCTATCATCGCGATTCCGATCGGCTTGCTCGTCTCCTTCCTACGCATGTCCAAGCTCAAGGTCTTACGCTTCATCTCCAGCATCTACGTTAACTTGATCCGGGGTACCCCGCTTTTCCTGCAGATTTACATCTTCTTCTTCGGACTGCCTTATCTCGGCATCAACATTCCCAATTACGTCTTGAGCTTTTTGGTGATGGGCCTCAATTCCTCAGCCTATCTGGCGGAGATATTCCGTGGCGGCATCGAGTCTATCAACAAAGGGCAGTTCGAAGCTGCGGCCTCCCTCGGCATGTCACGGATGCAGACGATGTTTCGGGTGATCATCCCCCAGACCGTGCGCCGGGTCATCCCGACCGCGACCTCGGAGTTCATCCTGCTCTACAAAGACACTTCGCTTTTAGCGGCGGTCGGCGTGATGGAGCAGATGATGTTCGCCAAGAATATCGTGGCTTCGACCGGCAATATGACCCCCTATATCGTATCTGCCCTCTATTATCTGGTAGTCACTTTGCCCCTGACCCGTTTCAGCCGCAATATGGAAAAACGCCTGGCCGATGGCGAGGGAGGCAACGAGGCGAAAGAAAAGAAACACCGCTTGCGGGCCTTGTTTACGCGTAAGCAGGAGGTGGCGGCATGACTTCGGCAAAAGCAACAGAACAAATCCAGCAAAGGACGCCGGGCGCCACCGCTAAACCAGTCGTCCGCATCATCGACCTACACAAGTCTTTCGGCAAGCTTGAAGTCCTGAAAGGGGTCAACATCGAAGTCGACCGGGGTGAGGTGGTGGTAGTGCTAGGCCCCTCCGGTTCGGGTAAATCCACCATGTTACGTTGTATCAACCTCTTAGAGAAGCCGACCTCTGGCCAGATCTGGTTCGAGGACACCTGCCTGACCGCGCCCAAAGTCGACGTCAATAAGGTACGCGAACATATCGGCATGGTCTTTCAGCAGTTCAACCTCTTTCCCCATCTCTCGGCCAAGAAAAATGTCATGCTAGCCCAGACCCAGGTGCTCAAACGCTCGAAGGCTGATGCCGAGCGGATCGCTGTCGAACAGCTGACCCGGGTTGGCCTAGCCGAACGGGTCGACTACAAACCATCGCAGCTTTCCGGCGGCCAGCAGCAGCGGGTGGCGATCGCCCGGGCGCTGGCGATGGATCCCCATGTGATGCTCTTTGACGAGGCCACCAGCGCGCTCGATCCGGAGCTGGTGCGTGACGTGTTGGACGTGATGAAGGATCTGGCCCGCCAAGGCACCACTATGATCGTGGTTACCCATGAGATGGGCTTTGCCCGCGACGTGGCCGACCGGGTGATCTTCATGGAGGGCGGGGTGGTGGTCGAAGAAGGCACGCCCGAGGCGGTCTTCGATCATCCCCAGCACCAGCGTACCAAGGAGTTCTTGGGACATATCAGTTGAGCGTCTCAGGCATCTCGCTTTTCAGGGACACTCTATAGAGTGTCCCTGAGATGATAGGGGGACACCTTATCAGGTGTCCCCGGCATGAAAAGCATGAACCGCGCTATATGACCATTCCTGAACATACCCCCTCACGCTACCCGCACCGTGTTCGCGGCAACGTCACCCTGCTCTTTTGCGCTTTCCTCTGGGGCATGGCTTTTACCGCGCAACGCTCCGGCATGCAATGGCTCGGTCCTTTCCTCTTCAACGGCCTGCGCGAATGGCTGGGCGTACTCACCTTGATTCTGATCATCGTCTGCGTCTATCTCGGCACCCGTCTGCGCTGCCGGGTCGACCTGGCGGATTTCCTACTCGAGGCTGACTTCCTAGAGCAAGCGGCAAGGCGGCGCAAGGTCAGCAAAAAACGCGCTGCGCGACCATTGCTGTGTCGGCATCTGCTGATTGGCGGCGTGATCACCGGTGTGGTACTTTGTTTTGCAAGCAATCTACAACAAGTCGGCTTGGTTTACACTGCAGCCGGCAAGGGTGCTTTCATCACCGCTATGTATATCGTCCTGGTGCCCTTGGCAGGCCTTTTCCTGCGCCGTCATATCCGCTGGACCAGCTGGTTGGCGGTCGGCCTGGCGGTAGTCGGCCTCTATCTGCTCTGCGTGACCAGTGGTTTCGGCGTCTCTTTAGGTGATTTGCTCTTGATCGGTTGTGCCCTAGGCTGGACTGGGCATATCTTGGTCGTCGACCGCTATGTACAGGGTTTGAGCTGGCAGGGCACCTTGGTCTTCTCTGGGATCAGTTTCGCGGTTTGTGGCTTGCTTAGTTTTTGTGGCGTACCCTTCGACCATTTCTTCTCGGCTGCTACGCCGACGCTCGGCCATCTTCTACAGGTTGCACCGGAGCTGCTCTATGCCGGTGTGGTCTCTAGTGGTATCGCGTTCACCTTGCAGGCGGTCGGGCAGAAATACGCTCCGCCCCAAATCGCCTCGATCCTGATGAGCCTTGAATCCGCCTTCGGCTTGCTCGGTGGAGCGGTGCTGCTTGGGGAGAGGCTTTTGCTTCCGCAACTCGCGGGCTGTGCCTTGATGCTCTTAGCGGTCGTACTGGCGCAAGTCGATTTCAAAGGAAGACGAAGAAATCTGCGCTAAACATTACAAATAAGTAGAAATGTTCTAAACTCGGGGCAACATCATTTTATCCGCTTGACGAAAGGAGTGGATATGTCGGAATCGTACGTGTATACGGCCTGCCCCGGCTGGGGCGACCACGACTATTGCGCGCTTAAGACGATAGTCGAGGACGGCAAGATCGTACGTATGGAAGCGCCGGGCTACGACGACCCGGAGCAGTTCTGCTGTGCGCACATCTGTCAGAAAGGGGCCCTGGCCGGACGCCAGCCTTACAGCCCGGCCCGGCTGACCGCGCCACTGAAGCGCAAGGCCGGAAGCAAGCGCGGTGAGGACGCCTTCGAGCAGATCTCCTGGGATGAGGCCCTCGACGAGATCGCCCAGGCCCTGAACAAGGTCGCCAAGGAGAACGGCCCCTCCTCGGTGGTGGTCTGGAGCCTCGGTGCTGGGGTGCCGGCAGGCGGCCTTTCGACCTTGCTCTCGCACCGCTGGATTGCCCTTTTCGGCGCCACCGACCCGGTCAACTCGATCGGCCTCGACAACGGTCCTTTCTATTCCCAGTTCTACAACTTCGGCAGTGGCGGCGGCCTCCTGCACGGCATGAACGACCCGCGTAACTACATCGGCTCCGACTACATCATCGTCTGGGGCGGCAACCCGGTCGAAAACCAGATGCGCATGACCATGCCGCTGGTCAAGGCCCGCGAAGCTGGTGCCAAGATCATCGACATCGGCATCATCTTCGACGCCACCGCCGGGTTCGCCGACGAGTTCGTCGCGGTCAAGGCTGGCTCGGACGGCGCGCTCGCGCTCGCGATGTGCAACTACATCATCGAACACGACCTCTACGACGCCGCTTTCATGAAGGAGCACACGGTCGCGCCCTACGCGGTCGATCCGGACAGCGGAAAACTCTGCAAGAATAATGGTGAGTACGTGGTCGCTGACGACATCTGCGGCAGCGTCGAGTGCTGCGGCAAGACTTGTCAGACCGCCTTCCAGCTGCTGAAAGAGCACCTGAAGCAATACACCCTCGACTGGGCGAGCGGCAAATGCGGCCTCGCGCCTGCGAAGATCAAAGAGCTCGCCGAGGATTACGCTAAGGCCGATAATGCCTACATCGCGGCAGCTCTCGGCATGCGTTATACCAACCAGGGCGAGACCTACCGCGCCCTGCACCTGCTCGGCACCCTGACCGGCAACTACGGCCGCCCCGGCGCCGGTGTGCAGGAAAACGCCACCCTAACCGGCTACCCGGTCGCCTTCAACGACGGCCCGGTCGCCCAGGCCGAGGGCACCGCGGACAAGACGAACATCATGCGCATGCACAGCTGGTTCGCCGATGCCGACCGGCCGGATAGCCCTTATCACGCGCTCATCATGTGCAACGGCAACCCCATCCACCAGCAGCCCACCCGCGGCCGCTGGAAACGCATTATTGAAAACATGGAAATCGTGGTCGACATCGATATCTGGAAGACCGATAGCGGTCTGATGAGCGACTACATCCTGCCCGACTGCATGCCCTTCGAATGCGAGAACCTGGTCTCCGGCTTCTACAACCACGTGGTGCTGCAAGAG
This sequence comes from Coriobacteriales bacterium, assembly GCA_031263025.1. Classification (GTDB taxonomy): domain Bacteria; phylum Actinomycetota; class Coriobacteriia; order Coriobacteriales; family UBA8131; genus JAISGO01. Next base: position 1,623 of record JAISGO010000047.1, on the reverse strand, counting down.
CCGGCCATAGCTCCGCCCGCGGAGGTGCGCGAGGAGGCCTGGATGTGGAGCGAGCTGGCCAAGCGTTGCGGATTTGGGCAGTATTTCGACAAGACCACCGAGGAGTGGAACGCGATCCGGCTCGAGACCCAGTATCCGCCGATCGCCACGGTCGAGCCCAAGATCACCATGGAGCGGCTGCACCAGGAGAAGGCGATCCGCATGAACGTGCCGGACAAGCCCTATTTCGACCCATTCGCCGGCCTTCAGTTCGAGACCCCGACTGGCAAGATCGAGTTCTACTTCGAGCGTCAGGTCGAGACCGGCCATGAGCTGCCGATCTACGAGCCCTGTTTCGCGAGTCCGGTGGTAGGGGACAACGACCCTGACCCGGCCTACCCCTTCCAGCTCTTCACCGGGCGCCAGCGCTGGTTCATGCAGTCGATGTTCGCCGACGACCCGATCTGCGTCGAGCAGTCCGGCGGCCATCCGGCGACCCGGCTGAACCCCGCCGACGCCGCCCGCCTCGGGCTTGCTGACGGCGACGAGGTCGAGGTGTATAACGCCAAGGGCCACGTGGTCACGCCGCTCGTGCTCGAGGAGTCCATCCCACAAGGCACCGTGCATGTCTGGTTCGGTTGGCATTCCTCGCAGTTCAAGGAGGGCACCTACTCTGAGATGGTCACCGACATCGCCGGGCCCGGCATCGTCAACGACGTCGCCGACAAATGGTGGAACGATTACCAGGAACAGTTCCCGCCGGCTGGTCAGGGGAGCAAGGACGTGATGTCGGTGGAGACCGGCTCCTGGGATGCTTACTGGGATTGCGCCTGCAATATTCGGCGCTGGACGCACTAATCGGCGGCTTTCGCCTCCGTCCGTGCTCGCTACGCAGAGGTAACTGCGCGCGCACGAAGGCGAAATCCACTCGATTATTGCGTCCATCACTCGAATATTGTCTTAATTGGAAAGGAATGATTACATGAAAGCGATGATCCACGTTGACCTCAACCGTTGCATCGGTTGTTGGACCTGCGCGATGGCCTGCAAGGTGGGTAATAAGTTGGCCGACGATGACTACCGGATCAAAGTCGAGACCCTTGGCTCCGGCAAGGGCAATGACCGTCCCGCCGGCACCTACCCTGCGCTCTCGATGAGCTGGCTTCCGCTCTACCAGCAGGGCTGCACTTTCTGTGCCGGGCGCACCGGCGAGGGTAAGAATGCCGTGCCCTTCTGCGTGATGGACTGCCCGACCGAGGCGCTCGCCTTCGGCGACGCCGATGACCCGGCGAGTGCCTACAACGCCGCCGTCAAGCGCTGCGCTGACGCAGGCAGCCCGGCCCATCCCCTGGACAAACAAGACCTCAAAGTCGGTATCACCTATTCTGACCGTAGATAGTTTTTGGCCTGGGGAACACTTAAATGCTTAGCATTTAAGTGTTCCCCAAAATTGGGGCGGTATTGAAAGTGTTCCCGTTTTTATGCGTTTCGTCCAAGAAGTCGGTTATGGTTTTTGTTACCATGAGTAGGTGCAAAAACATCAGGTCATAGTCGTCGGTGCTGGCCCGGCCGGAGTGGCCTGCGCTTACACTTTACAGAAAGCAGGGTTTGACGTCTTACTGCTGGATCGGGCGGTATTCCCAC
>JAISGO010000039.1 GCA_031263025.1 Coriobacteriales bacterium | reverse complement strand
GATACCGTCACCCCCAGATCGTCGGCGAAGGCCTGGCGGGGCGTGCCTGCGGCCATAAGCAGCCAGCAGAACAGGCCCAGGGCGAGCAGCCCCGCCAGTGCCAGGGAAAGCGCTCCCCGGCACTGGCTTAAGGCCAGCCTCCTATAAGATGTGTGGTGTTCCACAGTAGGTCAGCTTTCGGATCGGAAACGAGTTAGGCTTGGGCCGACCGCAACGTATCTGCAGATAGCGTATAGGTGATGGTCGTCGCGTAGGTACCCTGGTCAAGACCATTAAAGAGGGCGATGTTGTAAGTCGGGGTCAGCTCGTCGCCACCGATAGCGGTATTGCCGGAGTTGGTGCTAGTTGTCAATTCAGCCACCGGTATCGCTCCCGAACTGGCTCCCGCTGCCCCGGTAAAAGGCGAGCTGTCTTTAGCACCTGTGGCCGCGCCGAACTCAGTAGCGATCGTCCCCTCTGCATCACCGGCCGCGTTACCCTGAGTGGCGCTGAAGACCACATTCCAAGCCGAGGACATCTGAGAACTCCCGCTTACTACTTTACCCCAGGGAATCCCGTTGACACCAGCTGTGCTGGCGGCCGAGTTTCCATCAAGATTCATGGATCCAGCGGTAGTCGAGGCAAAGGCCTGGAGCTTATAACCGATTCCCGTGTTGGAAGTGACGTACATAGGTTTAGTCGTCGGAGATGTGGGAACGGTAGCAGGAGAAGCCGTCGGATTCGTACCAAAATCAACGGTCGAATCGCCGCCTTCAAGGGTAAGTTGTCCTTGGACGTTAGCAGTCACCGTAGTGCTGCTTGATGGGTCATTCGGATAGCCCTCAGCCTGCGAGGAATCGTAATCTGTGAACGTAAGCGTAGTGGCCGAAGCGCCAGACTTCGCAAATGCAGACTGCGCACCAATGTTCGCATTCGTCGTATCAGTAGCACTAAAGACAATCGCGGCATCAGCCGTGTAAGGTGTATAGGACATTGAGGCCGTCGTGCCGCTGCTCGGGAGTGTGATCGTGACTTTATCCTGAGCTCCACCGGAGCCTTGTCCTGTCGCCCAGCCAGTCGTCGCACCAAGTGTAGTACCGTCCACGGCAGCTGCAATCAAATTAACTGTGTCACCCTGCATAGATGTCGGGAAATTGATGGTGACAGTATCCAAAGTATTATCAGCCCAAGCCTTCTTGGGCATACTGACGATCCCGAAGAGCGCCAGCGCCATGGTCAAAGAGACCAGGCAGGCCACCGTTTTCTTACTTAATGTTTGCATTGTTCATTCCTTTCCATTCGGAAGTGGCCTTTTGCCGCTTGGCTTTGTGCCATGCGCTCTGGGCCCCTTTTTGAATTTGCAAACCTAACCGATAAAACATATATATTCACAGGCTCCTTCCCCAGTGCCTTGCGCACTTCGGCGCTAGCTCGAGGCCTGAACGTTTTCATGTCCCCTGTTAGGGCGGCGCATGGGCGCCGCTATCGCTACTATATATTAGCATTTTTCGTGCCTTTCAGACTCTTTATACGCAACATTTCTTGATACTGTGAGTAAGCACTCTGCTGGTAAATGCCAAATCTGAAAATGCCAAATCGGGGACAGGTCCCTTTTGGCATCGAGTGTCCCCGTTGGGAGGTATATCTGTCCTCAAACGGAGCCATCATGCGCTTGCCGCCGAGAGGGTGTAGGTGATGGTGGTGGCATAGGTGCCGGCCTCGAGGCCTTGGTTTAAGGACAGCCCGTATTCGGGGGTATAGAGGTCGCCACCGGTGGTGGGCTGGGACAAGCCAAAGCTGTCGGCCACCACCGCCGGCGTGCCGTGGGTGGGGCCATTGCCACTGCTATCCGAGAGCGAAGTGAAAGGGTGTTGAACCAGGCCGGTATCCGAGCTGTTCTGCGGATTCGCGGTCATCATCACATGCCAGGCGACGTTTGACACCCCGGTAGCATCGCCCCAGGGGATGTACTGGCCGGCGGTAGTGTTGGTCTGGCCGTTTAAGCCCATCTCGCCATTCGTAGTAGTGGTCTGGGCTTCCAGCTCGTAGCCTAATGGCACGCTCGAGACCACCTTCAGCGGGGTGCTGCCTTTGACTGTGGGGTTGGTCCCCATCTTGACATCGCCGAAGTTGATCATTGGGTCGCCGCCGGAGAGAGTCAGGGTCTCGGCGATGTTGGCCATCAGCGTGGTCGACCCCGACGGAGTGCCGCTCGAACTTGCCGCGTCATAGCCGGTGAAAGTGAGGCTGACGTCGGCACCGCTACTCGCGTCATAGGCCGGGATGATCAATGACTGCATGCCATAGGCAAGGGCATTGCCGCCGGTATCGGTCAGCTGACCGGTCAGGATATAGAGGCCGCTAGTGGTGATGTTAAAGGTCTCAGTGCCCGTAGTTACGCCTTGGGAGAAACCGAGCGACTGGGCGTCGCCGCTTGGCACCTGGCCGGCGGAGTTATAGAGGTTGAGTTTAACATCGGCGGCGGCATTGGCCGTAGCCGTGCTCGGTATGGTAACGTTCACCGTGAGGGTGTCGGCGGCATAGGCGGCTTTAGGCCAACCGACCAAGCCCAGGCTGGCCAGGGCCAGCAGCAGGGCAAGCAGGACGGCGCCAAGCCTCGCGCCTTTATTTGATTGTCTTTGCATGTATTTCCTTCCCCTATCCATCGTCTTAGTCCGCGCCTACAGCCGCCGGATGCCAAATCGGGGACAGGTCTCTTTTGGCATCGCCAAATCGGGGACAGATCTCTTTTGGCACTGTGGTTGACCACGACAGGTCCCTTTTGGCATCGCCAAATGCCAAATCGGGGACAGGTCCCTTTTGGCATCGCCAAATCGGGGACAGGTCTCTTTTGGCGCTGTGGTTGCCCACTATCGGGGAGCAGGAACGGGGCGATTTTGAGTGTCCCCGGTTGAGGCGAATATCCCCGGTTGGGCGACAAAGTGTATGTGTCATCAAGCTCATAGGCCCGGGCTCACTGTCTCCAGCACCGTGCCGACGTAATGGTCGGGGGCCTGGGTTGATCGCGCACAAAGGCCAAACCAGAGGTTGGCGGTACCGGCCGGGTCGGCGCTGTTGCCGAGGGCGGGGCCGGCATGGCTGATCGTATGGGCGGCGCTTGTCGTGGTACTGGGCGCCCACCAGGTGTTGATGTCGGTGCCACTGGTGATGGGGCTCGCCGACTCGGCGCCGTCCAGGAAGTAGGCCCAGACCCCGTCGCTGTCGCCACGCTCAAGCTCTTTGTCTGAGCCCAGGGCCTCGAGCAGGTTGGCGCTGTCGCTGGTGCCTTGCAAGGCGGTCGTTTGGCCGTCGGCCATGCGCAGCTGCACCTGGTAGCCGGAGGCGAGGTTGCTATGCACTTGACTTTCGCTCTCGCCAAAGACCGGGCTAGCCTGGGCCAGGTCGTCGGCGCTGGGGGTCAGGCTGACCAGGGGCTTGCCACCGGAGAGGCTAAGGCTGGGCGGCTCGACCAGGTTGGTGTGATCGGCCTCAGCGGTACCGGCTGTAGTGGCGGGGCCGAAAGCCTTCTGTTTGGCGTCGACGTTGGCGAGCAGGCCCGAGTCCGGGGTGATGCTCATGCCGCTACTATCAGTCAAGGTTATGCCGTTATAGTTGTCGTAAGTGGAGCTGCCCGCGACATAAGACGACCCGGGCAGCCAGAGGCAGGCGGCCAGGCCGTCGGCCTGGGTCAGACTGTCGGTAGCGCTGCCCGAGACCCCGGTGTTGAGGAGAGTGGCAAGGTCGGCTAGGGGCGCGTTGTAGGCGCCTTGGCCTGGAACGCCATCGGGGACGGAGACGGTGCCGCTGTCGCCCTCGCCGCTCGACCAAGTATCGGGAACGTAGCAGGGATAGAGGGCGGTGCTGCCGACTGCGGACTCCGGGCTCGCACCAGTAAAGCTGGGCGCAGCACCGCCCGCCCCGACGCAGAGGAAGTCGGCATTGGAAACGGTCAAGCTCGTGGCGGCGACGTTGTAGGGAGTAAGGGTGCCGGTATAAGGATTGCTTGTGGCAGCACTATAGGCGACCACGGTACCACCAGTGATTGACAGCGCGCCTGAAGCAGTCGGAGCCTTGCCATAACTAGTGCTACCACCAATGGCCGCAGCATAGCTGGTCGAGGGCACGCTTGCCACCAGTGTACCAGAGGAGATGTTGATGGTACCTGCACTTTGGCCAGACTGGGCGCCGATGGCCGGGGCGTAGTCAGAGCCGGTGGCGTAGAGGGTGCCCTGGCCCGTGAGGTCAAGGGTGGTGGGCCTATTGACCGCAATCCCGGCAAAACCATCGCCGTTGGGATTTTGGTCACCTTTGACCCTGAGAGTCTGGCCGCTCGCGACGTCGAGGTCGAGGACAGTGCCGCTATAGGAGCTGCTAATGGTGATGCCGTTGGGGTTGCTGGTTTGATAGTCACCGCTGCCGTTCACCGGCTCGGCGGTGGTGGCGCCGACCACGCGCAGGGTGACGGTGACATTGGTGGCGGTGGGGGCGATTATGATGCAGTGACGGGGCAGGATATCGTTGGTAGTGTCGTTGGCGCCGGTCCAGGAGCCGCCGCCAAGCCCTGGCTGGTCGAGGATGGTATAAGTGGTGTCGCTCGCCGGGGCGATAGTCAAGGTATTATCGGACTCGTTGCCAGTCACGCCGGTGGTGGGTGAGATGACGTAGCCGACATAGGAGCTGCCGCTATCGATACTGCTGTCCGGATAGACGAAGTTGAGTGAGGTGGACGTGGGTATGGTTGAAGCACTGGACCCCTGGTTGCCATAGGCCTGGGCATAGACCGTGGCGGCCAAACCCTGGCAGTCGATGAAGTCAGAGCCGCCGTTGGCGGTGAACTTGGTGCCGCCCGGCGTGGTGTTGGCGGGCAACCACATTATCGCGTCCACCTGGCAGTTGACGTAGGATCCGTTCGTGGGCAGCTTAGTGAAGCTGAGGCTGTCGTTACCGCTACCACTAGAATCGGGGTAGCTAAAAGAGCCTTCGCCCACCCAGTCATAGGCGGTCGCGCTATAGGCGCCACTGGTCGTGGTGGTGCTAAAGGTCACGCCGTTGGTGGAAGCGGCGCTGCCGGTGGCGTCGTAAGGCAGCTTGCTTGCCACGTAGACCGGGTAGAGTGGATTGCCGGAGCCGTCGGAGGGGCCTGACTGATCAGGTGAAGAAGGGACATCGATGTCGGTTAGATTGGCGATAACGGCGCCGGTATAGCCTCTAGGGTCAGAGTCATTAGGGTTGTCCATATAGAGGCTGCCGCCAGTGACGACCAGACTGTTGGTGAGGGTAGATGTACTTTCGTAGAAAGTCACCCCTGAAGTGGTGCTATTGATCACGCTAGACCCGCCAATGCCATAGGGGGGATATGAGAGACAGCCATAAGCGGATGGACTGAGGCTGGCCTCGGCCACCACACTGCCGCCACTGATATGGACTTGCAGGTACTGGCCATTAATCGTGCTGCCTTGATAAAAGTTGGATGCACCGGCACCGATCCCGGCGGCACAGTAGTATGGCCCCTCGCTGCTGCTAGGGGTGCCACCCTTGGCCAGGACCTGGCCGTCTTCCACATCGAGCTTGACGCCACGCACTACACCTTCGTTACCTTGGTCGATGCCACCCGAGCCGATACCGGCACCGGGTTGGGCATAACCTGAGGTAGTAGTGTTAATGATAGTGCCACCTTGGGCGACCACCTTGCCGCTGGTGTCGATGTCGATCTGGGCGGCGAAGTGCCCGCCCGGGGTGGTATCGCCCATGATGGTCTCGGCGCCACAGCCGATACCGGCGCCGGAACGGCTACAGGAGGCGCCACCCTGAGCGATCACGGTGGCGGCGTCCTCGATATCGATGGTGCCGGCATAATAAGGGTTACCAAGGACGGCAGTATGGGTGTTGTTGGCCCGACCGCCGGCCCCGCCGGAGCCGATGCCGGCTCCGGAACCACGGGCGTGGCTGAGGCCGGTACCAGTACCAGCACTAGCATTTGTAAAGTCACTAGAGGTACCCAGTTGTCCGCCGGTGGCATAGACGGTGGCGCTGCCGCCGATCACGATGGTGCCGACGTCGTTGGCGGTGTCCTCGGTGCCGGCGGTAGTGCCGGAGCCGGCATTGCCCTGGCCGCCGATACCGGCGCCAGAAGCCTCTTGATCAGCGCCAGAATTCTGGGTTCCAGAAAGCGGCTGCGCACCGCCAGTCGCCACCAAGCTGCCCGAGCCACTTACCTTAAAGGTCGCGCCGTAGAGCACGCCCACCCCGGCCGGCGAGCCCACGTAGCTATTGGCCACAGCAGCGTGTGCCGACGTCTCGGCCTGGCCGATGGCGGTGACCGTGACCCCGGACTCGATGTCGAGGTCGAGGCTGCCGCTCTTGACGTTGATACCGGGCAGGCCCTGGTTGGCGGCGCTCACCAGGCCATGGCTGCCCGGTTCCATGTCGAGGCCGGAGGCGCCGCTATGGCCGGAGCTACTGAGCGCTGTAGCGCCGCTTGTGTCCACCACCTCCAGGGTGACGGTGACCCCGGCCGGCGGGGCTATCACAAGGTTGTGGTCGGGTAGCCAGTGGCTACCCGTAGTCGTCCAGCTACTATCAGTGCAGATTTTGTAAGTAGTATCAGCGCCGGGGGCGATCTCCAAGGTATGGGTGGCGTCGACGCCGGTGACCCCGTCATAGGGCAAGATCAGGAAGCCCTCGTCGTCTGCGAGCGGGCTTGCCGTACTGTAGTAGACCCAGTTGGTCGAGGTATCGATGGGCGGAGTCTTACCTTGGTCGTTGGCGTTGCCCGGTAGGGTGAGCGCATTAACATGTGCATAGAGGTCGCTGGCTATGGTGGTCTGGCCGTTTGTCGCGCTAAAAGTACGGGTGCCCGTCGGCAGCCACATCACGGCATTAACCTGGTTCGTTACCTCGGCGCCGCTGGTCGTGAGCGGGTGCTGTACCGGCGTGAAGCTGGCAGTGGCGGCGCTGCCGTTAGCGTCAGTGTAGCTAAAGCTGCCCGTGCCCAGCCAGTTATAGGCAGTGGCACGGTAGCTGCCATTGCTAAAAGTATAACCGTCCGTAGCCGTGAGGGCAGGGTCGTTGGTACTTGCGGCCACGTAGACCGGATAGACCGACGCGCTGCCGTTGGTCGGGGTCATGAAGACCTTGTTGGCATTAGTGTCGGCGGGGTTGATTGCGAGCACGCTGCCGCCGGTGATGACGAGCGAAGACGTAGCAGTGTCAACCGTGATCGCCTTGTCGCTATAACCGTCATAACCACCACCGATACCCTGAGCTAAATCATCTGGATCTTGACTAGAAGTCAGCGAAGACTCTGCGACCACGGTACCGCCACTTATATTGACTGCAAAATTCTTACAAGTACCATACTTAGCCAAAGCCCCAGTACCGATGCCAGCAGCAGCGCCGTAATTGTCCCCTACGCCGCCCTGGGCGAGGACATCGCCTTTCTCAATCGTCACGGCTGGCATGTTTTGGGTAGTGCCGTCGGAGTTGCCGGCCCACATGCCGCCAGTGCCAATACCTGCTCCACATTCGTCAACACATGTGCCGCCTTTTGCAAGCACCTTGCCTGTCGTGTCGATGGTCAGATCAAAGACGTGGGTATCGGTATAGTCATTAGACCAGCCGCCACTGCCGATACCGGCTCCCGAGCGGTTGCAAGAGACTCCACCATTAGCCACGACGTTGCAGGCGCTCTCAATGCTGATACTGCCAGAGCTGCCAACGGTGCTACCAGATCCGCTAGCAGCTCCACCACTACCAATACCGGCCCCAGAACCATAACCATTATTCGCTTTAGTAGTGTCGCCCAAGGCACCGCCGGTGGCATATACTGCTCCGCTACCTTTGAGGTCGATGCTACCGACACCAGCCGGGTAATAACCCGCGCTGCCGATACCAGACCCGGTTCCGCAGTAATTGTCTGACGAAGGGATATAGCTTTGCGCGATAGCCCCACCAGTGGCGACCAGCTTGCCTGCACCGCTTAGGGTGAAGCTGGCGCCCTTTGGCACTTCCACCCCGGCCGGAGTACCGGTCGTGGCGGCATTGGCGGCCGATCCCACGCAGGTGACGCTCTTGCCGGAGTCGATGTCGAGGGTGAGGCTGGCGCCTGCGCCAAGCTCGATCCCGGCCAGGCCCAGGCCGGCGCCTTGTTCGCAGTTGAGGTCGCCCGTGACATGCAGGGTGACATCCTTGTCTGCTGCTATTTTGATGCTATGTTGATAGGTGGCTGTGATGGTAGAGTCGGGGGTAAAAGCTTGGTTGGTGTCAATGTTAGTGTTGGAGGCTGGCCCTGTCCAGCTCGCGTCGGTGGAGATGTTGTAGGTGCCGCTGTTCTGGAAGAGGGCGACGCAGGGGGCGTCTGTGCTGGTCTCCTGGTTGATGTCGGTGGTAGTGCTGGTATCGTTGTTGAGCACGGTCGGCGCGCCCGAGGCGGTGGAGTAGGAGAAGCCGATCGACTTGTAGGTGGGAAAATTGTAGGTGTAGGTGAGATCGGTGTCGACGTAGGAGCCGCCGCCCTCGTTGACGTAGATCTTGACCGTGTTGTCGTCGCTGGTGGCGCCGGCGTCAGCGGCGCTGGGCGCCGTGAAGGTGATGTTGCCGTCGCTCGTGACCGTGGCATTTGTCGCCACGCCGCTATCCGAGCTACCCAGGCGCACCCCGACCGTACCGCTGTAGCCAGTGCTGCCGGTGACGAAGCGCGCCTCGTCCACTGCATAGTTGGCGGCGGCCAGCTTGGCGTCGTCTGCAGCCACGTCGGCGTTGGAGACACTGGCGTCGTAGCCGTAGATGCGCAGGGATTGGAGCTCAAGCACACCAGCACCGGAACAACCTTGGTTCGACCCAGGAGTTGCAACGTGAGAGTTGCCCGCGTTGTTGATAAAGAGGTACTCGTGTGAGAGGTCTGACTGGGTAACGCTGGCTGCGGAATAACTGCTACCCGTAATCGACGTAGAGATGCTGCTATTAGTGCTCGCATAGGAGGTGGCGTTGGGGTATGAGGTTTTGGTCGGATTGACCACAGTAGCAGAACCAGTATTGACCTGCGCGTAAAGGGTCTGAGTCGCGGCACTCGCGCTGGCTGCATTGCGATAGACACCGGTCGCCTTATCATCACCGACAGTGCTATAACTCACGCTGTCGGTGTTAAAAGTGCTATTAAGGCCCCACTGGCTACCTTCGGCGCCGGTGTTCTTGTAGACGCCGCCGTAGTTATTGCCATTGCTGTCGCAGAGGTTGCAGTCGATGAAACCGGCATCGCCACTGTAGCCACCTCCATAATTTCCGATATAAGCCTGGCCATTGACGCCTTTGCCGCCATAGGCCGGAGTGGGCTGCTGGGCCCCGTTAGGGCCATAGTTATACCAAGTGCTGTTGTTGGTCATCATACCAAAGGAATTATGCACGTTATAGACTGTCTGATCCTCATCAGTCGCAGTAAGGAAGCAAGGTACAGTACGCCCATAGGAACCACTGGGGTTGGCAAAGCGAGCCTCAATCACGAAGTGTGTGTAACCCGAAAGGTCGAAGAGATTGGAAGCAGTATAGGCAAATTCTCCAGTAGAAGTTCCGTCGAACTTTGCATAATTGCTTCCCCAGTCATAGTTTGAGTTGATATAACCGCCACTCTCTGCAAGGCGGGTCAGGTCATGGTCGCCGATCAGGTCCTTCCAGGTGGTGGTGGTGTCACTATGTTCGGAGTCGCTCAGAGTACCAACGTTGTCGATGCCGTCGTACATGGCCAGGAGCTTGCCCTTGTTGTCGCCGAAAGTGGGGTCTTGGACGTAGCTGCCGATGCCGAGGCCGAGGCCGCTGCAGTCGAGGGTGACCGTATTGCCGCCGGCCGAGGGGCCGCTCGCGGGGTCTCGGCCGCTCACCGTGAAGTCCAGGCTGCCGGTGTTGGCGAATCCGGCTGGTTGGCGCCAGTTGTGGTAGGTGAAGAAGAGGGCGGCGATGAGGACGAGGGCGAGAAAGGCACAAAGCGCCGCGCGCGCATGCCTAAAGCTGCGTAGACGACGGGCAAGTCTATGCCGTAAACTGATCATCCTTCTCTCCCCGGGTGATGTCCTTTTAGGAATCTATTCTCATTTAGTGCGTCCTTTTATCGCATACGCCTGTCATTTGCTACATAGTGTAGCATTATCCTTTTCAGTTGTCTTTTAGGAATTGATTTCAGAACGGCATTGCCAAATTGGGGACAGGTCTTTTTTGGCATTCAGAATTGGGCAAATTGGGGACAGGTCATATTTGGCAATTGCCTACATTTTCGCTGACCGATTCGTGCCAAGCGGTTATAATCAAGGAAAGGCCTTATGCACCGTACAGACGGTGGGTATGCCTAGAACAGTTCTAGAAAACGCCGCTTAGCGGCGTTTTCTTTTCTGGCAGACCTGCCAGATGTCGGTGACCGTTCGCGCCGCCCTGGCCAGGGTCAAGATGATCTTGACCACATGCTCGAGCATCACTACTAAGTCCATGGATCTCACCTCCTTCGTAAAGATCAGGGGAGCGTTATCGCTCCGGGTCTTACTCAAAAGGCATACCCACGCATCTGGGCACATAAGGCCAAGGGGCATATTAACAAGGTCTACTTAACTTCGACTTAAGAACAGCTCAAGAAATGCTAAAAAACTTCTGAACACCGCCTCCCTGGTGACACCCATTTGACAATCTAGGTGGTGGCGCCGCCGCAGGAGGAGCCTGCGCCGGCGGTGCAGGCGTAGCAATGGCCGGCAAAACGGATATCGCGGCCGCAGAGCGCCGCCAGACCCTGCTCGGCCAGGTCAAAGACAGTCAGGGCAGCTTTGCCGTCAGCGGCAAGCAGGGGGAGGTCTTGGACGTGGTTGAAATCGCAGTCATAGAGGCTGCCGTCGAGGCCCACGTTGACCTGGCTGCGACACATCATCGCAGGCAGGGTAGCCGGATTGTAGGCGGCATAGAGGCGCTCCATGTATGGGTCAAGCTGACCGGCCGTCTCAAGCCAATCGCGGAAACGTCCGACCGGGTTGTTAGTAATGGTGAGCAAATGGCTAAAAGACACCGGACCTGCGCCGTCGGGGCCGGCCGCGCTGCCCAGATGCTCGCGGTACTCGCGCTCGGCGCTGGCCTGGCTGGGCGGCAGATAGGCGCCGGCAGGATTGGAGACCAAATCGAGGACAAGGCCGCTATCCGGCTGGGCGTAGCCTGCGGTATTAAGGGCGCGCAGGCCCGCCAGAGCGGGGCCGAAGCTCGCCAGACCGCGCTGACGCTCGCTGATTTGACGCTCCCAGGAGGGCAGGGAGCCCACCACGCGTACCCGCCGCTCGGCCCAAAAACCGGGCAGGTCGCCATAACCAGGCTCAGTCAGGATGACCAAGTTGGTCCGGGTGATGATCTCGAGCGCGGGATCGGTTTGGCGCAGGGCGTCGACCAACTCCCGGTAGCGGGGGTGCAGTTCGGGCGCTCCACCGGTGATGTCAACGGTGCTGAAGTTGTTGTTTTTGACTATTTGTAGTACAGCTCCAAGCACCGCGTCGCTCATATCGTCGGCCAGGTCGGGGCCAGCCGAAACGTGGCAGTGCTTGCAATGGAGGTTGCAGCGGTCGGTGATGTTCAACTGCAGGGTCTGCATCTTCGTTTCGGCCTTAAGCGATGGGGCTTGGCCGGCCTGGCGGGCGCGTTCGGTGAAAGGAAGATGGCTTAAGAACTCATCCATGGTCGTCGTTTCCTGCGAAGCTGCAGAAGGGGGGCCGAGGCCCCATTCCCCTAGACTACATCTCCACTTTCTTTGCGATATTCTTCATCTGGACACCGTGTACCAGGGTGGCGCCACCGCGGATGGCGGCCGCCACGTTGATAGCCTCGGTCATCTGGGCGCTGTCGGCGCCAGCCTGCAAGCAGGCGTTAGTGTAGGCGTCGATGCAATAGGGACACTGCACTGCCGTGGCCACGGCCAAGGCGATCAGATCTTTCTCCCGGGCGCTGAGCGCGCCGTCTTCGAAACAGGCGCCATACCAGCTTTGGAACTTCTCCCAGAGCTCGGGGGCTGCTTCGCCCATGGTGGGAAACTTAGCAAGGTCTGCCGGGTTGTAATAAGTTTCCATCTTTTCCTACCTTCCAAAAGGGAATATCTGAGAGCGTGAGCGGGGAGACCAGGCCCCGCTCATATATAAGACCTAGTCTACTATTAGACGTACTCTCTGTCAAGCAGAATGCCAAATTGGGTGCCAAATTGGGGACATGCCAAATTGGGGACAGGTTCTTTTTGGCATTTCTGCCTGCTTGTAAGCAATTGCCAAATTGGGGACAGGTCTTTTTTGGCATTTGGCACCAAAATGAGGAGGTCAGAGGGGATTGCCAAAAGGAACCTGTCCCCAATTTGGCAATTTGGATGTCAAAAAGTACCTGTCCCCTTTTGGCAATTTTAAACCTGTCTGAGCTGCATGTGCTACACTTTTCTGGTCTTTTATTTTGTTTTCCCTTCCCCACCGAAAGGAGCTCACAGATGAGCGCACAAGCGACCGAACACGCCTCAACCCTCGGACAGAAGATCACCAGCTTGCGCGAGTCCTTGCAGCTTTCCGTGGAGGATCTGGCCGGGCGCTGTGAGTGCAGCCCGGAGACCATCCGCGACCTCGAGGCCGGGGCGGTGGCGCCGTCGCTGACCCCGCTGGTGCAGATCACCCGGGCTTTGGGGGTACGCCTCGGCACCCTGCTCGACGACGACGAACAACTGGGGCCGGTGTTCACGCCGGCTTCCGAGTACCGGGCCAGCGAGAAGCTGCTCAAGGGCGGGCTCGAGACCCAGAGCGACGCCGGTGAGCTGGTCTTTCACGCGCTCGCGGCCGACAAGTCCTCGCGCCACATGGAGCCCTTCTACATCACCCTCGAGCCCTCCCAGGCGCTCGAGCACAAGCTCGACGAACACGAAGGCGAGGAATGGATCTACGCCTTGGAGGGGCCGCTCGAAATCGAGTACGGTAAGGACATCTACGTGCTCCAACCCGGCGACAGCATCTACTACGACTCGATCGTGCCGCACCAGGTGCGCTCGCACAAGGGCCAGCCGGCCAAGTTCGTGGCCTGCGTCTACACCCCGGCCTAAAAATGCCAAATCGGGGACAGGTACTTTTTGGCATTCTTTTTGGCGTTCAGTCTCCCGCCATACGAAGACATCTTAAATAGACTAGCCCCCACCGGGGACACCCTATAGAGTGTCCCCGTTATCTACCCCCCTTGACACAGGCTAAAATCCTTACATGGACAACTCTCAACAACAAAACCCGACCCAGACCCTGGTAATGGGCAATCAGGCGGTGGCCTTGGGCGCCCTCAAAGCCGGGGTGCGTGTGGCCGCCGGCTACCCCGGCACCCCCTCCAGCGAGGTTCTGGAGACGCTCAGTGCTTACGGACAGTCGCACAAGATAGGCCCTTTCGACCTCCATGTCGAATGGTCGGTCAACGAGAAGAGCGCCCTCGAGGTCTGCGCCGGCGCCGCTTTCGCCGGGGCACGTTCGCTCTTTACCTGTAAGATGGTCGGCCTCAACGTCGCCGCCGACCCCTTGGCCACCCTGGCCTACCTCGGGGTCAAGGGCGGGCTCGTACTGCTTGTCGCCGACGACCCCGGCCCAATCTCCTCTCAGACCGAGCAGGACACCCGCCAGTTCGCCGAATTCGTGCAGGTGCCGGTACTCGACCCCTCGACCCCGCGCGAGGCCCTGGAGATGGCCGAATACGCTTTCGAGCTCTCCGAGCGCTACGCCAAGCCAGTGATCCTGCGCACCGTCACCCGAATCTGCCATTCGACCGAGTCGCTGCCGCAGGCTCTGGTCGAGTTTGACTACCAGGCGCACCCGGCCGAGGGTTTCACCAAGGACAGCCGTTGGGTGACCTTCCCGCCTTTGGCGCAGGCCGCCCACCGGGCGATGCCGGAGCTGTTTGAGCGGATCGGCGCGGAGTTCTGCACGCTGCCCTGGAACCAGATCGAACCTGCTACAAAGGCAGAACCTGACCAGCCACGCATCGGCCTCGCTGCCAGCGGCATGGCCTGGAGCTATCTCAAAGACGCCTTGGCTGGCGCGGCCGGAGACCTGCGCCTGCTCAAGCTGGCCACGGTTTTTCCCCTGCCCGAACCGCTGCTTTTGGACTTCCTGCAGGGCTTGGACGAGGTCTTGGTCTTCGAGGAGCTCGCCCCGACCCTGGAGCGTGCCTTACTCAGAGTAGCCGGCAAACATCACCTGCCGGTGCGTGTGCGAGGCAAGCTGACCGGTGAGGTGCAGGCCGCCGGCGAGCTTAGTGCCGACATCGTAGGCGCTGGCATAGCGGCTTTCCGCGCAGACGGCACCGATTTCGAGTGCGCTCAAGGCGACCAAACAGGTCAGGCCAGCGCGACCAACCCGCTGCCTTTCAAACTACCTGCCCGCCCGCCGGTGCTCTGCGCCGGCTGCCCCCACCGGGCCTCATTCCTAGCGGTCAAGCAGGCCATGCGCCGCCAAAAGGCGACTTTCTCTGGCGACATCGGCTGCTACACCCTGGGCAACGCCGCCCCCCTGGACATGGTCGACACCTGTGTCTGCATGGGCGGCGGCTTCTCGGTGCCACAGGGGATGTATTGGGCCGAGCCCGAGGTCAAGCACATCGGTTTCGTCGGCGACTCGACCTTCTTCGCCAGCGGTATCACCCCGGTGGTCAACGCCGTCTACAACCACGCCCCTGTCACCTTCGTGATCCTGGACAACGCCACCACCGCCATGACCGGCACCCAACCCCACCCCGGCACCGGTATCCGCATCGCCACCGACGCCAGCCCCGCCGACGCCGAGAACGCGATCAGCATCCGCAAGGTCTTGGAGGGCTGTGGGGTCAGGCATATCTACGAATGCGACCCACTCCAACTTGACCAGGCCATCGCTACCGTCAAACAGGCAGTGGCCGATACTGATGACGGCGGCCCCTCGGCCATCATCCTCGAGTCCCCCTGCATCCAGATCGACCGTTCATTGCAGCCGGGCGCTGGCAGCTGTGCCGTAATCGACTACCAGGCCTGTACACATTGCCGGGTCTGTACTGATTTGCTAGGTTGCCCCGCCCTTTCCGACACAGGCGACCAAGTGCAGGTCGACGCTACTCTCTGCAACGGCTGCACTCTCTGCGCCCAAGTCTGCCACTGGGACGCGATCAGCTTCGAGTAAGTCCCGGCTTTCGGCTTTCTCCGGGGACAGCTTATAAGGTGCCCCCGTTATGAGAGAGCTATGTTTTTCTTAAGGAAAAAGTAAGAAGAAGTTAAGACCGCCCGGTTATAAAAGAATCCGGCCCCATGTGCCCAGATGTGTGGGTATGCCTCTTCAGTTTTACCTGGGAGCGATCCTGCTCCCCTTTGATTTTAGGCAAAGGAGGTGATCCCATGGGCTTAGTAACAATGCTAGAGCTAGCGGTCAGAGTACTTGCGACCCTAGTCAAGGCGGCGCGAACAGCCACCAGCATCTGGCAGTTATGCCAGGATAAGCGAAAACGCCGGTATTAACCGACGTTTTCAATCAACCATTGGCATACCCACCGTCTGATACGGTGCGTGGGGCCTTTCACCTTATTTTAGCGTATTAAACTGTATCAAATAAAACGTACACTGGGGAAATGCCAAACGGCATCTGTCCCCACTTAACACATTTGGCAGCCATTTGTTCTACTTCTTAGTAGCCTTGCGGGCGCTACGCAAGAGCCCTACGACGATACAGATGAGCAGCAGGATAACGCCGCAGGTGATGAAAGTATCAGCCAGGTTGAAGTTGGGGAACTGGATGAAGTCCAGCTTGATGAAGTCAGTCACCGTACCCTTGACTAGGCGCTCGAGGGCGTTACCGGCGACCCCGGCGGCAAAGAGGGCAAAGCCGCAGAGCTCGAGCAGACTGTGTTTTGCCACTACAAGCAGATAAGCCAAGACCACTAAGAGGACCACTCCGGCGAAGACCCCCAGCGGCAGTGCGATACCCTGCATCGCCCCGAACGCGGCCCCGGCATTATAGAGCAGCTGAAAACTGAGCAGGTGGGGCAGCACTGTGAGCTGTCTGATACCGGTCAGCTGGCTTACCGCCGCATTCTTGCTGGCGGCGTCGGCCCAGAGCAGGAGCAGGGCTGCCAACACCACGAAGAGCAGGGAGAAGAGACGGCCGTGGCGGCGTTTCATCGTTGCTCCCACGTCTGGACGCACATCTGCGGAATCTGGGTGGACACATTATAAAGTGCTCCCGTTTGGGCAGAAGATGACGATGCAGCGCAATGTATCAAATGAAACGTCCCTTTGTTACACTTCATAGCGCAGAGACCACGGCGGCGCAGCGGGCGCAGAGGTCGGGATGGGCGGGGTCGGCGCCGATCTCGCGGATGTTCCAGCAACGCGGGCACTTCTCCCCCACCGCCGCAGACAGGGCGACCTTCGTCTCACTGCCATCAGGCAGCTCCTCGAGCACGACTTGGCTGACGATCAGAAGCTCGGCCAAAGCCGCCTCGCCGATCTCGGAGAGGGCTTCGAGGTCAGACCCAGCAGCGACGATCTTGACCGCCTCGCTCTGGCTCTTCTTGACCCCGGCCTCTTCCATCGCCTTGGTGACAAGCTCACGCACCCGGAAAGCCACCGCGAAAGCGTCAAGCAGGGCTTGGTCTGCCTCGCCGTCACGGGGCAGGGCCGGCTGCAAGTCCGCCAGCGTCGGCCAATCGGTCAGCGCCACCGCGCCCACCCGCCCCGACGCACACAAGCCCTCGGGATAGCGCTCCCAGACCTCGTCGCAGGTGAAGCAGAGGATGGGCGCGAAGATGCGTACCAGCACCTCCAAGATGTCATAGAGCACGGTCTGGGCCGCCCGGCGCTCCACTGAGTCAGCAGCAGCCGAGTACAGGCGGTCCTTCAAAACGTCCAAGTAATTAGACGACAACTCATTCACATAATCATAGGCAAGGCGGTAAGCGTTATGGAAATCATAGGCGTCATAGGCCTCCGTCACCGTCTCCAAGAGCTCAGCCAGCCGAAGCAGTGCCCACTGGTCGAGTCCTTGCAAATCGTCCCAGGTCTGGACGCGATTCTGCAACTGGAAATCATAGAGGTTGGAGAGCAGGAAGCGGAAGGTGTTGCGGATCTTACGATAGGCGTCGGAGGTGCGCTTGATGATCTCGTCGCCGATGTTGACGTCGGTGCCGTAGTCGGTGGAGCCGACCCAGAGGCGCAGGACGTCGGCGCCATATTGGTCGATGACCTTGGCCGGGTCGACCGTGTTGCCGAGCGACTTGGACATCTTCTTGCCCTGCTCGTCCATCACGAAGCCACAGCTGATGATGTTCTTGTAGGGGGCGACGCCGTAGGCGCCCACGCTGGTGAGCAGCGAAGATTGAAACCACCCCCGGTGCTGGTCGGAACCCTCGAGGTAGACGTCGGCCGGAAAGTCGAGGTAGTCGCGGGCGCGCAGCACACCGGTGTGCGAGACGCCGCTCTCCCACCAGACGTCAAGGATGTCACGGACCGGCTCGAGCTCCTCCAGAGCAGCACCGCAGTGCTGA
This sequence comes from Coriobacteriales bacterium, assembly GCA_031263025.1. Lineage (GTDB taxonomy): Bacteria > Actinomycetota > Coriobacteriia > Coriobacteriales > UBA8131 > JAISGO01. Next base: position 11,836 of record JAISGO010000039.1, on the reverse strand, counting down.
CACTTTGTATCAGCAGGCAGGTACTCGGCCGGCGTTTGGGTAAACCAGGCGTCCGAGCCCTGCTCGCGGAAAAGCTTGATCACGGCGTCAAAGGTCTCCGGCGTAGCCACCGTCTGGCCACAGTGCTTGCAGGTAAAGACCGGGATCGGCACCCCCCAGGAGCGCTGGCGGCTGATGCACCAGTCCGGCCGGCCCTCGACCATGGAGCGCATCCGTTTAATCGACCAATCCGGATACCAACCCAGCTGCTCGATCGCCTCCAGGGCCCGGGTCCTGAGGCCCGTGTCCTCCATCGAGACGAACCACTGCGAGGTCGCGCGAAAGATGACCGGCTGATGGCAGCGCCAACAATGCGGATAGGAGTGGGTCAGCTCGCGCTGGGCGAAGAGCTTGCCCCGCTCCTGCAGCCAACCCGGGATCACCTGATTGGCCTGCCAGACGTTCATCCCGGCGATCGGGCCGGTCACGGTCTGGTCATAGTCGCCGGCGTCGTCCACCGGCATCAGCATGGGCAGCCCATATTCCAGGCCGACCTTGTAGTCGTCGTCGCCGTGGCCGGGCGCGGTGTGCACACAGCCGGTACCGCTGTCCAGGGTGACATGGGAGCCAGTGATGACCACGCCGTAGAGGTTGCCTGAGGCATCGGTGGCAGGGACGCTCGGATCTTGGGGCAGAACAGGCCCAGACCCGGCCACGGCCACGCCCCCGGTCAAGGACTTGCCCTCGGCATCGACTCTGACCAGCTCGGCCGCAGGACGGATATAACGGGCCCCAACCAGGTCACGGCCGAAGAATGTAAGCGGCTGGCCGTCCGCGCCCTGAAGTAGCTCGCGCTCCTCCTCGGCGATATGCGCGGCGGCGCAGACCTCGTCGAGCAGCTCTTGGGCCAGGATATGCACCGCCCCGCCGGCGATAAGGCCGACATAGCTGGCGTCATCCTTGAGGCAGACCGCGACGTTGGCCGGGATCGTCCAGGGAGTGGTGGTCCAGATCAAAACATTGACAGGCAACTCACCAGCCGCAGTGAAGAGCCGAGAGAGAGTGTCGTCGCTCGCCTGGGTGTTATTCTGCACTAATTCGAAATCGACGTAGATGCTCGGTGAGGTCTCATCGGCGTATTCGATCTCGGCCTCGGCCTCGGCGGTGTGGCAGTGGGTGCACCAGTGCACCGGCTTGCGCCCGCGGTAGATGGCGCCGTCCAGGTACATCTGCTTGAAGATCTCGACGTTAGCCGCCTCGTACTCGGGCAGGTAGGTCAGATAGGGCTCGTCCCAGAGCGCGGTCACGCCCAGACGTTTGAAGCCCTCGCGTTGGACGTCGACGTAGCGCGTGGCCCAGTCGCGGCAGAGCTTGCGCACTTCCGGGGTTGGTGTCTCAGCCATCTTGGCCTGGCCGAGCTTGGTCTCGACCATGTGCTCGATGGGCTGGCCGTGGCAGTCCCAGCCGGGCACGTAGGGGGCGAAGTAGCCGCGCTGGGTCTTGTACTTGACGATGATGTCCTTTAGGATCTTGTTGAAAGCGTGGCCGACGTGCATCGGGCCGTTGGCGTAGGGCGGGCCGTCGTGCAGGTAGAAAGGCTTGGCGCCGTGGCGGTGCTCGAGCATCTGGCCATAGAGGTCGATCTCGCGCCAATGGGCCAGGCGCTCCGGCTCGTGCTGGGCAAGCCCTGCCCGCATCGGGAAATCGGTCTTAGGGAGGTTCATGCTGCTCTTGTAATCGTTTGCCATCTATCCTCTTTAGGTCAGTTCATAGCTTGTTCGTGCTTATTATTCTACTGAGTCCGTGCATTGCCAAATGGGGACAGGTACCATTTGGCAATGCCAAATTGGGGACAGGTCTTGTTGTCTATTGCCAAAAGGGGACAGGTTCTTTTTGGCAATGACAAATTGCTTGTAAGCAAATGCCAAAAAGAACCTGTCCCCTTTTTGACATTCTTGTAAGCAAATGCCAAAAAAATGCCAAAAAGAACCTGTCCCCTTTTTGACATTGAGGTGTCCCCGGGAGGTAGGCCGAATAGATGGAAAAATGGTAGTCCCGACGAGAATCGAACTCGTATCTCCGCCTTGAAAGGGCGACGTCCTAACCGCTAGACCACGGGACCACGACAGCCAGACCATTTTAGCATGTACGCCCGCCCCGGTCGGTGCCGCAGCGCCGCGCCGGATGCGCCTACCCTAAACCGGATAATCGCCTTTTTCATCGAAGGAAAGATCGAGCAGCTCCTCTTCTTCGGGGACGCGCCGACGGCGGCGGCGGCGCCACCACCAGAACAACCACCAGAGCAGCAGGGCGCAGCCGATCAGTGCCAAGCCCGCGAGCAGCCCAGTTAAGACCACCGGATTGACCGGCTCTGCTGGCGTCCCCAGACCCTGGACATCCTCCTCTGCGCTAGGCCGAACCACCAAACTCGCGCCCGGCTGGCCGGGACGGGCCGTCTGTGGCGGCGAGGAGACCTGCCACTGGTCTGAACCACCTTGTCCTGGGTCTGTGACCTCATCGGTCTCACCAGCACCGTCACCCGGCTGCTGGGGACGGTCGGGGTCTTGTGGCTGGTCTGGCTGCCCAGGCTGGTCAGGCTGCTGCGGCTGATCGGGTTGACCGGGTTGATCCGGCTGCTGCGGCTGGTCTGGCTGGAGCGGGACGTCAAGACCGGGCGGAGTGTCCTCAATCACCAGGGGCGGCTTGGGCGCTTTGCCGATCGGCGGCACTGGCGTGGTCGCAAGCGGCGGGGTCGGCATCGGCTGAGACGTAGGCAGGGGTGGATCGACGGCCGTATAGGTGCTCGCACCCGAGCCCAGCTCGAGTACGACGCCCTTCGCCAATGTCGCTGACACCATGTAGCCACTAGGCGCCTGTAGCTCATGCAGGGTGTAGCGGCCGGCGACCAGGGCGTCAAAGCGGCAGCGCCCGTCCGCCCCGCCCTGGGCCTGGGCGACCGTGTTGCCGTTGCGGTCGGACAGCTCGAACACCCCAGCGGCCAAAGCCTTACCAGACTGGTCGGTCTTTATGACCTCGAGGCTGGCCGGCTCCCCCTGCATCACCCCGCCGCCCTTATTGACCAGCACCGGCACACTCGCCGCCACCTCGAAGCTATGCGCGCCCTCACCCTGGGCGTGCAGGATAGAGGCGTTGTGCACGGTCAGCTCCTGCACTGGCAGCGAGACATAGACGCTGGCACAGTAGCTAAGCTCATAGGCCCGGTCGATAGCATGGAGAAAGTCCAGCTGAAGCTGCATCCGGCCAGCGGGATCAGCCGGGTCGGGCAGATAGCTTGCACTATAGTCGACCCCAGGGGTGAGGGCACGGCGGGTGTCGGGGACGAGCTTGCCGTCTACAGCCACCCGGGTGCCATAGACGACAAGGGTGGACAGGTCGACCACTTGCTCAGACGAGGGCGTGCTGGTCAGGCTCAGGCTATCCAGACTGGACTGGTCGGGGTTGAGCAGGGTCTGCCAGGCCACGTAGCCGTCTGGGCGCTGCTGGCCGTTCTTTAGAGCCAGCTTACCCCCATAGTAGGTCTTGACGGTCGCGTGCAGCTGGGTGGGAGCCTGGCCGGCGCTATCCAGCTCGACCGTACTCTGGCATTGCCCGTCCACGAAATGCCCGTCCAGGATGGTGCGGTACTGGACGCAGTAGAGGCCGTCGCCATCGGGAAAATCCACCGTCAGCCGCCCGCCGCCACCCGGCGCCGGCTCCTGCCAGCCAAAATCGTTGTATTCGATGGCGGAGAGCTCCGCTCCACGCTTGACCGAACCGTCAGCGCCAAGCCGGTAGTGGAAGATGCGCAGACTGTCCTCGAGGTAGCTCTGCTCGGAGTCGATGGTCAAGGCCAAGCTGGCCGCGCGCTGGACGATGTGGCCGTAGTTGGTGTAGGCGTCCCAGGTCAGCTCCTTGTCCTGAGCGTTGTAGCGGCCCTCGAGCAGTCCCCTTTTGCGCTCTGCGGCCACCGGCCAAAAAGTCGCCCCGCTGGTGTTCTGCCCGGCCCGGCCGGCGTCGTCGGCAAAGCTCAAGGTAGTGGCATTAACCAAGAGCGGCTTGGCCTCACTGAGGTCGCCGCCATGATAGTGGGTCTGGTAGCTAAAAACGATGTTGTCATTGGTCTGGCGGTAGCGCCCGGTCAGGCTGATGGAAAAATCTTCCCCTGGATCGCTATAATCCAGGCAGAATCCGTCCAGGTCGGCCGCCCCTGGCGTGGCCGGGTCGATCTGGGCCAAGGCCAGGCCGGTGGTCTGGTCGAAAGCCGCCAAGGTCTGGAGCAGCAGCTCGTGTCGGGCGCCTTGGTCAAGCTGGTCGTAAAAGCGTGCCCCAGTCACGTAGGCGCGGTCTTGATTGAAAGTGAGCTGCCAAGTCACGGTCTTGGCCAGGTAGTCATTGGCGACTACCCGCTTGTCCAGGATGCGGTCGACCAGGCGCGCCCAGCAGCTGGCTTTCAGGCCCTGGGCGTCACAGGTCTCGGTCTGGACGCGGTAGTCTTGGTCGAGGTAGTTGCCCTGGTAGCTATAGCGAATCTGCAGGGCCTGGTCGATATCGTGCAGGAAGGTGATGCTTAGCTGGTCAGCCGCAGCGTTGAAGGCCACGTCGTAGTCGATACCCGGGGCGAGGACGGGGCCGGGGACGGTCTGGTCGGACTGATCCCAAGAAAGCCCCTGCACCGACAAAGTGTCCGGGCGGAAGAACATCACGGTCGCGGTGGTAGCGGGCTCGACCGCGATGATACTGTCAGTCAGCTTACCCTGTCCCGCAGGGATGAGCTGCTCGGTGTAGTTGTACTTGATGGTATAACTGCAAAGCCCCGTGCCTGGGTCATAGCCGTTCCAGACGCGCTCCAACATGCTGCCGAAACGCGCCTCCACGGTGGCTTTGGCGCTGACTTTGGCCTGGCCTTGGGCGGTCAGGCTGGCGAGGTTGACGAAAGAGGCGTTACCGTCCTCGTTGGGGCTGGCAGCGCCCGTCACCCGACAGCTATAGACCACCCTAAAGGCCTCTTTGATATCCCCTGTAAAATGCACCATGCCGGTGGTCTGGTCGAGGCTGGCCCGACCAGGCGTAGCCGCGCGCTGTCCCACCACCTTGCCCTGCAAGTCCAGCTCAAGCTCGAAGAGCTTGGCCGAGAACAGGCGCAGACCCTGGGGGAATTGGTCGAAGAGGGCGGCCGACTTGAGGCGGGCGAGATCAGTGTTGAGGTCGACCTGCCAGGTGACCACTTTGGGGTTATTAGCCCGGTCGACCTGGCCGCTGACGCTAAGGCGGCGGCCTGCAGCCGGCAGCAGCTCGAGCTGGACGGCAGGGACTTGCGGCTCGCCCGCCAAAGCCAGCTTAAGCGACCCAGGCTTGGTCAGGTGATCAAGGTCAAAACCGACCAAAAAGGCCAGGCCGCCGCTGAGGACGCTAGCCTCGCAGTAGGCCAAGGCCGGCAGCATGGTAATGGTGACAAGACCGCCCTTGCTCAGACTGAAACAGGCGAAGCTCTCCCGGGTGTTAGGGTCAGTCAAACCCACGTCATTTAAGCTGCGTCCGACTTTGAGGCTGTCCGGCAGCTGGATGCGGTAATAGTCGCCGGGCTGGAGACGGGCGCGGATGCGCTCTGGCAGGCGCAGGCGCAGACCCACCCTCAAAGTTGCGTCAGCTGGGACGCGGCTTTGGTCGGAGCAGAGTTTGCCCTCAGGGTCGAAAGCCTGCAGGCGAAAGACTCCGTCCCGGCGGTAGTCGAGGATGGTCGGGGCCTGGTCGCCTGGGCTGAAGTAACTACGGATGTCGTTGCCGCCGACGGGAGTGACGAGATCTGGCGCTGAGCTGTTTTTGTTCTGACTGTTTGTCGCGGACTGCCCCTCCTCAGAATCTGAGCCGGGCGCCTGGGCAGTGGCATCGGGCTGACTTTTTGTAGTATCTTGGCCATCTTCCTGGGATGCTGCGGACTGGGTTGCCTTAACGTCTTCGGTCGTGTTTTGGTCAGAGGGGGCCTTTGTTGCGTTTTGGGTGTCAGAAGATGGGCCCTGGGCGGCAGCCGATAAGGCCTGCCCGAAGGCGGTCGGGCAGACCAGAAAAACCGCTATGAGCAGCGCCAATAGCACACTGCCCAATGTCCTGAGCTTGGACATCCCCTCTCCCTTGCTTCCTTTAATCCCTCCTCTTATTTTACCTGCTTAAAAAACAGCGGGGACACCTTGTAAGGTGTCCCCGTTAATTTGAAGTTACCTGAACGGTATCGAGGGGTTCTGCAAAGCCCAAATGCGCCAAATAGCTGCTTTTACTTGCTGATCTTGATGACCTTGAGCTTAATCTTCTTGCCGGTCGGCCCGACAGCGGTGACGCTTTCGCCCTTCTTGGCGCCAAGCAGGGCCCGGCCCACCGGCGAGACGTTAGAGATACGGCCGGCCTTGACGTCGGCCTCGGCCGCACCCACGATGACGTAGTCAATCGGGCCCTTGTCGCCCATCTCCACCGTCACCTTAGAGCCAACGCGCACCGTCTTATTGTCGCCGGCCTTGACCACCTGGGCGCTACCGAGGATGTTGTTGATCTCGGCGATCCGCCCCTCCATCAAGGCCTGCTCGTTCTTGGCGTCGTCGTATTCGGAGTTTTCCGACAGATCGCCAAAGCCCAGAGCCACCTTGATGCGCTCGGCTACCTCACTGCGCTTGTCGTTTTCAAGGTAGTGCAGCTCCTCTTTGAGCTTCTCCACCCCTTCTTCGGTCAGGATATTGGCTTCGTTTGCTTCTGGCATATCGTTAGGCTGCTTTCTTCTTGGTGGTTTTCTTAGCAGGACGTTTTTGCGCCGGCTCCTCAGCGGCCTCGACCACCTCGGGCTCGGCTGCCCCATCATCGGTGGCAGCGGCGTCCTTTTCCTTGATCTCCTTATTGGCCTCGTCAAAACCCTGGCGTACGCCCTTGACCGAGCGGCCAATCGCCTTACCCAGTTTGGGCAGGTTCTTGGGGCCAAAGATGATCAGTATCACAATCAGGATGACGACCAGCTCAGGCATACCCAAACCCAAAAAATGCATCACAAGCTCCTCACCGCGTAGCTAAACCAGCGGCGGCGGAAAGATCGCTGACCGGGCCGCAAAATAGGCTTACAGCATAGCATATTTCCGCCGGATGCGACGGAGCTTGGTCGACCAGGGCAGCCAGAGTAAAGCCAAAAAGACCAAGGTGGAGGCGGCATGGATGAGGTTGGGGATGACCCCGGCGGCATAACCGGCCCAGACCAGGGCAAGGCTCTGCGGCCGGAGGAAGGCAAAGACGAAGAAACTATCCGAGATAAAGCCGAAAGCCAGGCTGGCCACGACTCCGAAGATGATCACCGCGAGGCGGCGCCGGGGGGCAAGTAGCCCGGCCAGCCAACCGATCGCCGCCCACAATACCAACTGCAGCAGGGTCCAGGGGCCCTGGCCGAAGAAACAGTTGGAGACCAGGGTGGAGACGGCGCCACAGGCCAGGCCGGCACGACGGCCATAGACCAGGCCGCAGATGATCACGATCGCGGTGACCGGCTTGAAGTTGGCCAAGGGGGCAAAGACCACCCGGCCGACGATGGCCAAAGCCGTAAGTATCGCGACCGGTACCAACAGCTGGGGCGCCAGGAAAGGACGCACCCTCACAGCAGCTCCCCATCGAACAAAGTGAGCTGGCGGTCGGCGAGGCCTGCAAAAGCGCGGTCGTGGGTGGCAAAAAGCAGGGCCCGGCCCTGCTCGGCGAGCTGTCTCATGGCAGCAACAAGCCAGGCCCGCTGCCCCTGGTCGAGGCCGATGGTGGGCTCGTCGAAAAGCAGGATATCAGGCTCCTGAGCTAACATCATCTGCAGGGCCAGTTGTTGGCGCTGGCCGCAGCTGAGGTCGAGGGGATGGCGCTCCAGCAGATCAGATAACTGCTCCGCTGCTCCCGCCCCGAATTGGTCTGGCCTGATGCCAACGCAGGCCAGCTCCTTGGCCACGCTGTCCTGCGAGAAAAGGGACTGCACCTGTTGGGGTAGAAGGCTGAGGCGCACCTTGCGGCCAGCCCGCCGGGCCAGCTTGATCCGGCCGGTCTGGGTTTTGTTCTGCCCGGCTAGGGCATAGAGCAGGGTGGTCTTGCCCGAGGCGTTGGCGCCCAGAACGGCGGTCAGGCTGCCCGCTTTAAGCGAGAGGGAGAGGTCATCGAGCACCCAGGGTGCGCTTTTGCCGTAGCGCAGGCTGAGATGGGAGGCGCTGAGCAGCTCCGGGGCGGGGCAGGCGGGGGCGGGGGCGAGGCGGGGCTCCGGACAGGGTTCCGGGCTGGGCGGAGCGAGGGACAAGCAGGGCAGGCTGCTACCCGAGGCCGCCCCCAAGGCCAGGCGCCGGGGCGAGAGGGGCGCATAGAGGCCATCAGTGTGGCTGGCGATAACCAGGGCCAGGCCCTGTTCGCGCTGCAGGTGGCCGAGCAGGTCGACGAGGCGGCGCGCCGCCACCGGATCGAGCATCGCGCAGGGCTCGTCCAAGAGCAGCACCTGCGGGCGCAGGGCCAGGGCGGCGGCGAGGTTGAGTGTTTGTTTCTGCCCAAAGGAGAGCTCGGCGGTGCTGGCCCCGAGCCAGGGGGTAATCGCAAAATAGGCACAGAGGGCGGCCATCCGTCTTTTGCGCTGAGCTTCGCTGAGGTCGAGGTTGTCGAGGCCGAACTCAAGTTCGCGGCGCACGGTGTCGCAGACCAGCTGGGCGCTGGGGTCTTGTAGGACCAGGCCGCTGGGGACGGACAGACGGCACTCCCCCTGGCTCTCCCCGGCGCTGCCCAGACCGCCTTGAAAGCAGGCCAGGAGGGTGGATTTGCCGGAACCGCTGGGGCCGCAGAGCTGTGTGCACTGGCCCGGGCCGAGGCTGAGATCGAGATGGGAGAAGATGGGCTTATCTGACCCAAAGTAGCGAAACCCGAAGTCGCGCAGGCGCAGTAGCTCAGTCACGAGGCCCCCCATAGCCGCGTGCCTGCAGCGAGCGATAGGTGGCCAAGCCGTCCTCCATGCTCCAGTCGAGCAAGGTAGAAAGCCGGCGCCAGAGGGCGGCGGCATGCCAGCCGCCGAGGACGGCCTTGGGGCGGTGCCAGGACAGATGGCGGGCGGGGCGGGCAAGCGGACCGGGCGGGTTGGCCAGGCTGGGCTGGTCAGGTTTTGCACTTGCCCGGTGCTGCGAGCCGGCGGCGCCGTAGAAGGCGGCCTGGTCGCGCTGGATAATGCGATAGGTCTGGGCCAGCTTGGGCACGAAGGCGACGGTCATGCTCAAGAAAAGGCTCAGACCAGGCAGGCGGCGGCCGCAGAGCGCGAACAGCGTACCCACCCTGACCAGGTGGCTGAGCAGGTCAAACCAGAGCAGGACCGTCACGATCACGAGGCCGGTCTTGAGGCCGAAGCGCCAAGAGCCGAAGTAGGCGTTGAGCAGAGTAGTGAGGGCGACCAGGGGAATAAGGCCAAGCAGCATCCGCCAGGGTAGACGGCCACGGCGGCAAACCAGGACAGCGGCAAGGGCTAAGGCCAGAGAGGGCAGCAGCACCCGCCAGCGCAGGATACACATGGTCACGATGATCGCCGCACTAACCAACAGTAGCGGCCACCAGGGCGATATGCGTCGACGAAAAATCAGCATCATCCCATTATATGTAAGAAACGAGGCCGCGACCCGGCAACCCGCCGCCAGGCCAAATGCCAAATTGGGTGCCAAATTGGGGACAGGTCTCTTTTGGCATTGCCAAATTGGGGACAGGTCTCTTTTGGCATTGCCAAATTGGGGACAGGTCTCTTTTGGCATTGCCAAATTGGGGACAGGTCTCTTTTGGCATTGCCCAATTTGACATGCTAGCCCACCCCCAACCGGGATCCCCGGAACAAAATAGCTTAACTGCCCCGGGTTGTGTGCTTACTGCATACCTGCTGCGTTTAACACGTATTTGAGCAGAATGTTGTCGCCGGAGTGGAGCTGGGTCTGGTCGATCGCGGTGGTGCCGAGCTGGCCGTCAATCTGATAGACCCAACCGCTCTGGGCACCCAACTGTCCGGCCGCCAACCCCTCAATCGAGGTCAAGTACTGGCCGCCGAGGCTGGACTTGCTGGCTTTATACTTGACCCCCGCCATGCGCAGGGCGGTCAAGATCGAAGAGTTCTCCGGTAGGTAGACTTTGGTCGAGAGTATGCCTTTCTTGCCGATCTTGCTGGCCGCAGCCGCGCCCTTGCCGTAGGCGGCAGAGGCATTGACGTTGAGGACGACCAAGATGGTCTGGGGCAGGGTCTTACCCCGGGCATTATTGCTGTTGTTGTCAGTCGAGCTGGCGCTATTGCCGCAGGCGCTGAGGGCAAAACCTGAGCAGGCCAGTAACAGCGCTACAAATAAGCAGCAAAGAGCTTGTAAGGTCTTTTTAGTAGCGCTCTCTCTCATGCGAACATCTCCTCAAAGGTTTGGACGGTAGCGGCGACACCGGCGGCGTCGCCCACGCCGATGCGCAGGCCGCCGTCAGCGGCAAAGTTACGTACGATGATACCATGAGTCAGTAATTTGTCAAACACCGCTTGGGCGTCGTCGAGGAAGACCCAGACGAAGTTGGCCTCACTGGGATAGGTCTTGAGACCGAGACGGGCGAAGCAGTCGAGCAGCTGTTGGCGGCCACGCGCGTTGTCCGCGCGGCGGCGCTCAAGCTCCTCGCCATCGCCGAGGGCGGCCAGGGCGCCGGCTTGGGCGACGCTGTTGACGTTGAATGGGGTGCGGATCTTGTCGACCGCCTCGATCACCGGGGCGGGGGCGATGCCGTAGCCGACCCGGGCGCCGGCCATCGCGTACATCTTGGAGAAGGTGCGCAGGACCACGAGCGGGCGTGCGTCGTCGAAGAAGTCCATCGCGTCGAGCGCCGCTGGGTCAGTCGCGAACTCCTGATAGGCCTGGTCGATCACCAGCAGGACCTGCTCGGGGAGCTTGTCCAGGAAAGCCGCGAACTCAGGCTTGGTGATGGCACCGCCGGTCGGGTTGTTGGGACTGCAGAGGTAGACGATCTTGGTGTCCGCATCGATGGCGGCGAGGATGGCGTCGAGGTCAAAGACGCCGTCCGCACGCAGCGGCAACTCGCGATACTCGGCCCCGGTGAGCTGGGCGCTCATCCGGTAAACCACGAAGGAAGGCCAGCAATAGACCACGTTGTTACCGGGGTGCAGACAGCTTGTCGCAAGGTCCATCAGCAGCGAGTTGGAACCAGAAGCCACAGTGACTTGGTTGAAATCAACCCCGTAGCGTGCGGCCAAGGCCTCGCGCAACTCGGTCGAGGCGCCGTCCGGGTATTGGTTCAGACCCTCAAGCTCCCCTTGCATGGCCGCGATCGCCGAGGCGAAGGGCGGATAGGGGCTCTCGTTGGAGGACAGCTTGTAGACCTCATCGACCGCCGCCTGCTGCTTGACCTGCTCGACGCGCAGACCCGGCTGATAAGCCTTCAGCTGCTCTAACTCCTTGATGAAAAATGTGTTCCAATCCATAATGGCCTTTCGTTATTACCCTTTCGTCATTACCCGGTTGATGTATCAAAGGGACGTTTCATTTGATACATCGACTCGCATCTAGCGAGGAAATGTATCAAATGAAACGTCCCTTTGATACATCTTACATCAGCTTCGCGAACTTGCGCTTGCCGACTTGGATGACCTGGCCTTTGAGGGCAGCCGGGTCGAGTTCGTAGTCGCTCACGACTTCGCCGCCCACTTTGACGCCGCCGCCGTCGATTAGCTTGCGGGCGTCGCCGTTACTATTCGTGAAATGCAGCGCGGACGAGGCGAGCAGGCCCGGCAGGTAGACCAGGCCCTTGTCGTTTTCCACGAGCAACCCGGCGAACTCGGGGATGTCCTCGGGCAGGGCGTCCT
>JAISGO010000013.1 GCA_031263025.1 Coriobacteriales bacterium | reverse complement strand
GCAAGCTCTGCCGCAATCAGGGTGAACCAGAGGTTGTAGTGGTTCTCGCGCTGGTAGTTGTGGGTGACGCCGGGGTAGGCGTTGATCAGCGCGGCCACCTCGTCGACGCGCTCTGCAGGCACGGCCAGGGCGGCCAGGGTGGAGACGTAGCCGACCTTACGCGAGTTGATACTGGCGCCGATGCGACGGATCTGACCTGAGGCGCAAAGCTCGCCGACGGCGTCATAGACCGTCTGCTCATCGCTTGCGAGCTGCTCGGCTAACACCGCATAGGGGCGCGGGGTAATCGGAAAATGGGACTGGATGATGGTCAGAATCTTTTTTTGGAAGTCAGTCATCTTCTTCTTTCTGCTAGTATCGGGGGCACTCTGAATAGCCTAACCCCCCACCGGGGGTGGCGGGGTAGCTATTGAGAGTGTCCCCGAGAAACGAGAAAGCCATCAAGCCGCCTGGTATTTGGGCGGGAGGTAGTCGCAGCAGGGTTCTTCGGCCATATAGTCGCCGGTGGCTTCGAGGGCACGGGCCCGGCAGCCACCGCAGACCGCTTTGAAACCGCAGGCGCCGCATTTGCCTTCCAGCTTGCTATAGTCGCGCAGATCGTTGAAGACCTTGGACTCGGTCCAGATCTGGCTAAAGGGTTTCTCCTTGACGTTACCGCATTGGAGGTTGAAATAGCCACAGGGCTGCAGGTCTCCGACATGGCTGATAAAGACGAAGGTGATGCCGCCGAGACAGCCCCGGGTGAGGGCGTCCATGCCATAGGTCTCCGGCGTCACCTCGATACCGTCCAGCTTGGCCTGTTGACGGATGATGCGGTAGTACTGGGGTGAGTCGGTGGGTTTGAAGTGCATAGGCGAGTGCTTCTGCTTTTGGTAAGCCCAGGTCAGGGCCTGCTCGCTCTCAGCCGGTGACATCGCGAGATCGGCCATGCCCTCGCCTCGGCCGGTCGGCACCAGCATGAAGATGTGGAAGGCCTCGGCACCCAGATCAACCGCGAGGTCGTGCAACTGGTCGAGGAGATCCATGTTCTGCTTGGTGATGGTGGAGTTGACCTGCACCCCCACCCCGGCCTTTTGCAGGGCCTTGATGCCTCGGATGGCGGCGTCGAAAGCGCCCGTCTCGCCGCGGAACTTGTCCTGTCGCTCGGCGTCGGGGAAATCCAAGGAAACCGAGACGCGTGGGATGCCATGCTCTTTGATGCGCGCCGCCAGGGCGTCGTCGATGAAGGTGCCGTTGGTGCCGATCACCGGCATCGCGCCTGCGGCATGGGCATAGTCGATAATCTCGAAGATGTCCTTACGCATCAGGGGCTCACCGCCGGTGAGGATGAGGATGGGATTGGTGATCGAGCAGATGTCGTCGATGGTCGCCTTGATCTCGTCCAGGCTGAGCTCTCCCGGATAGGGCTCTAGGTGCGCGGCGGCGCGGCAGTGGGCGCAGGCCAGATTGCAGGAGCGGGTGATCTCCCAGGCGATGATGCGCGGGGCCTTGATGCCAGTGCGCTCCTCATAGGCTTTGGCCGCCGGTCCCCCGCCTGGCCTAAAGCCGGCGCCACGGGCACCGCCCGGCATCTGGCCATGGTGCCCGCCGGGATGTCCAGGGCGACTCTGGGGTTTGAGTTCTATATGTGCTTCTTGGGTCATATTTTTCCTTCGTGTATCAAAGGGACGTTTCATTTGATACATTTAGCTTTTAAACTTGCACGGGAACAGCTCCTGCGTTCGGTTTCCTTTTCTCGAATGTATCAAATGAAACGTCCCTTTGATACATTAAACGTCCCTTTGATACATTTGAAAATTGCCCGTGGCTTAAAACCTTAGCAAAAAATCTCCGTGCGCTCTAAGAGCAAATTCAATGCAAACAAGCGTGATCGCTTTGAAGCCAACGGGCTGCGTCTTTGGCGTGATAGGTGATGATCATGTTGGCGCCAGCCCGCTTCATCGCGGTCAAGGTCTCCAACACGATCTTCTCCTCGTCAATCCAGCCCTGGGCAGCCGCTGCCTTGACCATCGCGTACTCACCGGAGACGTTATAGGCGACCAGGGGAAACTCGAACTCGTCGGCCACCCGGCGCATCACGTCGAGGTAGGCCAGAGCCGGCTTGACCATCACCATGTCGGCGCCTTCCTCGATATCGAGGGCGACTTCACGCAGGGCCTCGTCGCTATTGGCTGGATCCATTTGGTAGGCCTTACGGTCGCCGAAGGCCGGGGTGCTGTCGGCGGCGTCGCGGAAGGGGCCGTAATAAGCGCTGGCGTATTTGGCGGAATAGGCCATGATCGGCGTATTCACGAAGCCGGCCCGGTCAAGGGCCTGGCGCAGGGCAGCGATGCGGCCGTCCATCATGTCGGAGGGCGCCACCATGTCGGCGCCGGCGCGCACGTGGCTCAAGGCCTCTTTGGCCAGAAGCTCCAAGGTGGGGTCGTTCAAGACATAGCCGTTCTCGTCCAGCACGCCGCAGTGGCCGTGACTGGTGTATTCGCACATGCAGACGTCGGTGATGATGTACATCTCGGGACAATGCGCTTTGATCGCACGAATCGCCTCCTGCACTACCCCGTGGTCGTCATAGGCCTCGCTGCCGATCTCGTCTTTGTGGTGGGGCAGCCCAAAGAGCAGCACCGCCTTGATGCCAAGCTCGACCAGTTCGTCGATCTCGGCCGCGACCATATCCACCGAGAGCTGATAGACCCCGGGCATCGACGGCACCGGGGTCTTCTGCCCCTCGCCCGGCCTGACGAACAGGGGATAGATCATGTCCTTGGCACGCAAGTCGCTTTCCCGGATAAAGCTGCGCACGGTGGCGTTGGCCCGCATCCGGCGGGGTCGGTATTCTGGATAACCCATTTTGCTTACTTCCCTTCTCTAGAAAAATGTATCAAATGAAACGTCCCTTTGATACATTCTTTGATACATTTGATACATTCTTTGATACATTCAAAATCGGCCAAATAGCGGATTTTTACACCGTTCCGATTTCCTCGTCGCTCAGATAACAAGCCGGGTCAGGCGCCCACAGATCGCCGGTGGCCGCCTCGGCCCGCACCCGGAAGTTGCCGCCGCAGATGTCGAGCCACTTGCAGTCGTGGCAGCGGCCTTTGACCCAGGGCTTCTTGTCCTTGAGCTTGAACATCAACTCGGATTGCTCGGTGCCGCCCTCGGCCAGGCGCCGGGTGTCGCTCCAGATCTCGGAGAAGGGGCGCTCGGTAACGTTGCCGAAAGAATAATGACGCCAGAACTGGTCGGCGTAGACCTCGCCGTCCCAGCTGATGCAGCCGATGCCGTTGCCCGAGGAATTACCGCCGTTCCACTGCAGGAGCTCCATGCAGTCGGCGGCTTTCTTCTCATCTTCTCCCAGCAGGGTCTGATAGATCAGGACCGCGTCGGCGTGGTTGTCCACGGTCAGGATCTCCGGCTTACCACCCCGGTCGAACCACTCCCGGGTGCGCTTCATGATCAACTTGACCGCCGCCCGGGTCTGCTCGTGGTCGAGGTCCTCTTTCATCAACTCGGTACCACGCCCGGCATAGACCAGGTGGTAGAAGCAGGCCCGGTTGATCTGCTCGGCCTCCATGATGTCAAAGACCTCGTCGATGTCTTGCACGTTGCCCTTGTTGATGGTCATGCGCAGGCCAACCTTGATGCCAGCCTCCCGCGAGTTGCGCACGCCTTCCATGGCCCGGTCGAAGCTGCCCGGCATGCCGCGGAACTTGTCATGGGTCGCCTTGCCACCGTCCAGCGACACGCCCACATAGGAGAGCCCGACCTCGGCATACTCTGCCGCCTTCTCCTTGGTGATAGTGGTGCCGTTGGTGGAAAGCACGCAGCGCATACCCTTAGATTTGGCATGCTTCATCAGCTCCACCAAATCGGGACGCAGGGTGGGTTCTCCACCGGAGAAGAGCAACACCGGAGAACCGAAAGCAGCCAGGTCATCGATCATGGCCTTGGCCTGGTCGGTATCAAGCTCACCCTCATATTGCTTGGCCTCGCTGCCGGCGTAACAATGCAGGCATTTGAGGTTGCAGGTGCGGGTGCAGTTCCACACCACCACCGGCTTCTTGTCCCGCGAGAACTGCAGGAGCTCACTCGGCAGCATGCCCGACATGCGGTTGTAGCGCAACACGTCCGAGGGCTCGACCGCCCCACAATAGAGTTTGGAGATTCCGATCATTGATAGTGCCTTCCTGCTATAAGCGGCTTACTGCAGAACAAGCCCGCAGACCACCGCCCAGCTTATCCTTGTTATCTTTCCTTTTTCTGCGCCATATCGCCGAGAATGGCTTCGACCAGTCCGTCCACCGTATAGGTGGCGGCCTCGCTGGTAACGACGATCCCGGCTTGCTCGAGGGTGCGACTGGTGACCGGCCCGATCGAGTAGATATCTATGTTAGCAAGAGCGCTCGTATCCTGCCCGGCTGCGACAAGCAATTTGAGAAAATTGCGGGCGGTCGAAGAGGAGGTGAAGGTGATGGCATCAAGTTCGCCCGCCGCGAGGCGTTCTAGAGCACGTTGGGTGGTCGGGTTGTCCGAGGGAACGGTCTGGTAGAGCGGCAAGACGTCTACGCTCAAGCCAAGCTGGCGCAAGCCCTCGGGCAGGGCCTCGCGGGCCACCCGGGCGCGCGGAATCAGGACGCGCTGGCCAGCTTGGACGCCAGCCTTTTTGAGAGCTTCAAGCACCGACTCGGCCACGTACTTAGGCGGAACCAGGTCAGCCCGGATACCGCAAGCGGCCAGGGCCCGGGCGGTAGCCGGGCCAATCGCCGCGACCTTGGCTCCGGCGCAGGCCCGGGCGTCCAGGTCACGCCCTGCGAGCTGGTCGAAGAAACAGCGCACACCATTAGCGCTAGTGAAGACCAACCAATCATAGTGGTCGGAAATAGCCTTACTATTTGTAGCGCTATCGGCTGTGCCGGCCGCGCCTGCCGGGGCCAGCCGGCCGCCGCCCAGGTCAAGCGCGTCCAGCGCCCCAGGGATCGGCTCAATCGCGATGGTCGGCATCAGCACCGCCTCGGCGCCGAGCGCCTCGAGCTTGTCAGCCAAGCCGTGGGCCTGTTGCTCGGTACGGGTGATGGCGACGCGCAAGCCCGCCAGGGGACGCCGCTCGAACCAGGCCAGCTTGTCTCTAAGCCCGGCCACCGTGCCCACCACGATGATGGCCGGGGCCTGGAAATGAGCGGCCTCGACCTTGGCGGCGATGTCGGCGAGCGTGCCGGTAAGTACCTCTTGGTCGGCGCGGGTGCCCCAACGCACCAGGGCGACTGGCTCGCTGGCCGCTCGTCCGTGGGCGATCAGCTGCTCGGCGATGCGCGCGATATTGCGCACGCCCATATAAAAGCAGAGGGTCTGGGCGCCCTGGGCGATACCTGCCCAGTCGATGTCGCTCTCAGCCTTACGCGGATCCTCGTTGCCGGTGATGAAAGCCACACTAGTGGAGAGCCCGCGATGGGTCACCGGGATACCGGCATAGGCCGGGGCGGCGATACCGGCGGTGACGCCGGGCACGATCTCGAACTCGACACCGGCCTCGCGCAGAACCAAGGCCTCCTCGCCACCACGCCCGAAGACGAATGGGTCACCGCCCTTGAGGCGGCAGATGCTGGCGGGGTGCTCGGCCGTGGCGGTCTTGGCCAGGGTCTGGGCTTGTTCGACCAAAAGCTGGTTGATCTGGTCCTGGGTGACATGTTTGCTGAAGCCCTTCTTCCCCACGTAGAGCTGGTGCGCGTCCGGACGGGCAAACTGGAGGAGGGCCGCGTTACTCAGGTAATCGTAGACAACCACATCGGCCTGGGCAATGCAACGCTTGCCCTTAAGGGTGATCAGGTCGACCGCACCAGGGCCGGCACCGACCAGGTAGACGATGACATTCGCAAGCTTGTTTGTGGTAGCGGTCATTGGTAACGGGCTTCTTCCATGATCTGTGCGGCGCCCTGCGTGAGCAAGTCGGCGATAACCTGGGTCGCGGTCTGGGTGATGGCATGTTGGACAGCGGCATCGCCGAGGTCGGCGACGGCGGGGAGGTCGCAAGTGCCCTCGGCGGTAAGCACCGTCTGGCCGTCGACGCTCGCGACCAGGCTGGTAAGCTTGAACAGATTGGTATCTGTGGAGCTTCCGGCGGAGCCTGTGGCCCCGGTCGGCGCCGTAGCAACCTGTTCAAACCGACCATAAGCCGCAAAAGGCGTTTGGCAACCGCCGTCGAGGGCGGCCATCACTTGGCGCTCAGCATTGACCGCCGCCATCGTCGGCGCGTCCGCCAGCGGAGCACAGAGTGTGCGCACTGCCACATCGTCAGCGCGGCACTCGATACCGATCGCGCCCTGGGCGCAGGCCGGCAGCACCAGCTCACAGGGCAAATAGGCGCTGATCTGCTCCGCCCAACCCATCCGGCTGATCCCGGCGCTGGCCAAGACGGCGGCGTCATAGGCACCCTCTGCGACCTTGCGTAAGCGGGTATCCAGGTTGCCGCGCAGGTCGACCAGCTCGAGGTCGGAACGCAGGGCGCGCAGCTGGGCCTGGCGGCGCAGTGCGCTCGTCCCGACCCGGGCGCCCTCAGGTAGGGCTTCGAGACCTGCGCCCTCCCCCGCAAGACCCGGCCTGAGGACCAGAGCGTCACGCACGTCCGCCCGCTCGAGCATCGCGGTTAAGACCAGCCCCTCCGGGAGCTCGGTCGGCACGTCTTTCATCGAGTGCACGCAGAGATCGATCTGCCCGTCAATCAAGGCTTGCTCAAGCTCCTTGGTGAAAAGCCCCTTACCGCCGATACGCGAAAGCGCCGTGTCGGTGATCTTGTCACCGGTGGTCTTGATCTTGACGATCTCGAGGACAAGCCCGGGATGGGCGGCCTTGAGGCGCCTTGCCACATGGTTTGTCTGCCAGAGCGCGAGCGCGCTCCCGCGAGTGCCGATGATTAGCTTGTCTGGGTTCATTTTGTCTTAACCGTCTTTCCTGCCGTTGTGCTCTGTCCTTGCGGCCCGCGGGCGACCCTGCGGCCACAACCCGCACCATCCGGGATATCGCAGGGCTGGCCTTGGTCAACCTGGCAGAGGCGCTCGGGCTTGACGTGACAGCGATGGGGCTTGCCACTGGGGTTGACGTCAAGGCCGAAGAGGTAACGACAGGCCTCGGTGTAGCGATAGGAATCAGGATTACCGGCCTGACTGCGCAGGCGCATCATCGGCCCGTGCATGATCTTCTTGACGATACTGGCCGCCATCGCGTCCAGGACTCCTTGCTCGGCCGCCGTCAAGGGCTGGCCCCCATGCTGGCCGCGCAGGGCCTTGGCTGCCCGGTCACGCTCACGCTCGGCATACATGGTGAGTTTTTGGTTGAGATCTTTGATGGTCGGCGTGACTTGCTCGGCCTGTATCCAGGACAGGAAGGCGTCGACTTGTTCGGCGACGATCTGCTCGGCCTTCTTGGCCTCACCGGCCCGGGTCTTGAGATTATCGTCGACCATCACGCCAAGATCATCAAGGTCGTAGAGGAAGACGTCAGAGATCTCCCCCACCGCCGGATCGACGTCCCGGGGCAGGGCGATGTCTATCAAAAGTAAGGGGCGACCGTGGCGGCGGCGACGGGCCTCGCGCACCATAGCCGGGCCGATCACGTAGCCTGAGGCCGAGGTGCAACTGATGGTGACGTCGGCCCGATGCAGGGACTGGGCCAGATCCTCGATCGGCAGCGCCGCGACCGCGCTGCCCCCCTGACGCAGCGCACCCTGCATCTCCTCGGCCAGGGCCTGGGCATGGTCAAGGTGGCGACTGCTCAAAAACAGCTGGGGCACCCCTTTCTCGGCTAGGTACTGAGCGGCGAGACGCCCCATCTGCCCGGTGCCGAGCAAGAGCACGTTTAGGTCTGACAGCTTGTCGTAGACCTGGTGTACCAAGTTAACCGCCGCAGTAGAGATCGAGACGCTCTGGGCGCCGATCGCGGTGTCAGTGCGCACCAGGCGGCCCACCTCGATCGCCTGCTTGAAGAGCTTGTCAAAGACCTTGGCCACCGCTCCAGCCGCGCTGGCCGCAGCGAAAGCCGTACGCACCTGTCCGAGAATCTGGGCTTCGCCCAGCACCTGCGAGTCCAGGGAAGCCACCACGGTAAAGAGGTGCTCCACCGCCTCTTTGCCCTGCTTGAAGTAGAAATGCGGGCGCAGGCTGGCATATTCCCGCTCGTCCAAACCATAGAAAGAACAGATGAAATCCCGCAGCACCGCTAAACCCTTGGGCATATCCTTGGCGTCGAGATAGTACTCGGTGCGGTTGCAGGTCGATAGGATCACTGCCTCGTCAACCAGCTCGCTTGCAGTCAAAGCCTGTAGGGCTGGGCTGAGCGCGGCGCCGTCAAGGGCTAAACGTTCGCGCAAAGCGACTGGCGCGGTCTTGTGGGAAAGCCCTAGGGCTAGCAAGGTCACAGGGCCGCTCCTGGTGCACAAGGGGGCATCGTGGCGGACCCATCGGAGACCTGTCGGTCGGCCAGCACCGCCAAAGCCTCCTGCAAGGCCTCAGGGGCACTGGGTTCTGTACCGCTTGCCACCCGCTTCCGCAAGGGCAGCTCGGCCAGCGTCTCGAAGAACTCCTTGCGGCCCACCCCCATGGCTTCAAGCTGGGCTTGGTAGGTGCTACCCGGCTCCAGCAAAAGCGCGCGAACTGCGGCCAAAAGCTCAAGATAGGGGCCCCAACTCTGGTCATATTCGGTCTCCAGACGGCGACGGATCGACTTCGCCAGTGTGGGCGAGGCACCGCCGCTGGAAACAGCGACTTGGAGCGGCCCCCGGCTGAAGCTCGAGGGCACGAAGAAATCGCAGAGGGCGGGCACGTCGACCACATTGCACAAAGCACCGGCGCGATGGGCGTCAAGGAAGACCTGACGGTTGAGGGCTGAATCGTCGGTGGCGCAGAAGACCAGGCGCTGAAAGCTACAATCTGCGCTCAGGTAGGGGCGTAGGGCCAGCTCTATCCTGCCCACTGCCGCCAACTGTTTGAGCCCCGGGCTGGCCTGTTTGGCCACCACCAGGAGCTTGGCCTGGTAGTCGAGCAAGGTCATGACCTTGCGCTCGGCGACGCTGCCGCCGCCGACCACCAATACCGGCCGGTCGGCGAGGTCAAGGAAGAGGGGGTAACGTTTCTTAGGTCGAGGCATTGTAGCTAGTTTCCCAGCATCGGCATGGTCGCGCTCAGGGCCATGATGGCCAAGGTGAGCAGCGAGCCGATGATTGACAACCATGCCAGGCTGCGCCAAGAGGACTCCAGGATATAGGCCATCGCAAGATAAAGCACATAGCAACACCAGAGCAGACAGGATGCGACCACGCGCGCCGAGAAAAGCGCTGTCGAATCACTAAAGCTGATCTGGCCAGTGACAAAGCCCTCGCTGATGCCGAGCAAGAGGCCGACCGTGAGGATGGGCAGGCCGATCAATACCGCTCGTTTGGCCACACCTTGCAGTCCAGCAAGTGAAGAGCCCTTAGCGGCAAGTGCCCGCTGTTTGTTCCGCTTCAGGCGTGAGACCTGGCGCAGGAGCAGGATACTGGCAACTCCGCCAATCAAGAAGCAGACCGCCGCCGCGATGAAGGCGCCCACGTGCACGACCAAAGGCGGCCATTGTTGGTAGACCTGCAAGGCCTGAACCTGGCTGTCGCCAGGCATAACCGTCGCGAACCAGCCGATCACCAACGCGATCACCACCAGGGGCAGGACGAAAGCACCATAGGCCGACTTGCCGGAGAGCAGCTCGAAGGCGGCGTAGACCAGGCCCAGGGCGCTCGCAACCAATAAGAAGATATTAGGGGCGCTATAGAGGATGCTACCTGAACTATTCCAGAGCAGGCCGCTCAGGAGGGCCAGGCCGGCTACGCTGAGCAGCAAGAAGAAACGACGGGGAAGGTTGGGGGCCGCATCATGCCTGATATACTGATAGATGTAGAGGGCCGCCGCGCAGCAAGAGCAGGCGACCGTCAGAGCGAAAGTGATATTGGTGATGAAGTCCATAGCTGAGTCCCGTTGTCGTTTGAGAACAGCGCTTGCGCCTCCTCTGGCACAACCGATAATTCTATTCTACTCTTTTGGAGCGGCTCTGCCGCTACGGCAGGGCAGAAAAGGCCAGCAGGGCAAGAAAAAAGCAGCCCCTGCGTGAGGGGGCTGCTTTCAAATCAATCCCGGTGCGAACCACAACGTGGTGAATCACCCGTCCAGAAAATCCAATATCCGGATGCAATGTGGGCAAGCGTCGAACCGAAGTCACCTTATCGGTATCGAAAGCCGACGCGAACCCACAATGCGCCGGATATTGGATTTTCTATTCAGACAACTTATTATTGATGGTAATAGCCAAGATGCCCAGGAGCATGATCACGATCATCGAGATGAGCTCGAATAACCACGTCACACCCGAGAAAGCCACGGACAACGGGACGCAGATCATAAGTACGATGATGCTGCCTACGAACAGCAGCAGCAAGGACAAAACAGCTGCTTTATTCATGTTTCACCTCCCCCCTTTCTCTTTACTCGGAGGGCAGGTCCTCTTGGGGGAGACCGGCCGGATTCACATTACCGCTTGATTGTACACCCCGGCTCGCGGTTCTCTTATCATAAGAATTTATTGATTTAGGACAATGAGCGTGTAGGCATGGCTTTTAAGAGAGGGAAAAATAGATTCGGCCACTTCATAAAGCAGACTTAGTGCTTCTACCTTAGATTTTTCGGTACTGTAACCCCATCATTTTCGTGCTATACTGAAGCCGTGGGAAGAAGCTCGTTCGATGTATTTGAAGCAGTCCAAGAACTCCAAATCCGGCCGCATCTATCTTAGTTGCGTCTATGGCTATCGTGATGCCAGCGGCCGTTCGCGTACTAAGACCTATCGATCTTTCGGTTACTTGGACGAGCTCGCTCAAAGATACGAGGATCCAATCGCGCATTTCAAGGAAGTCGTCAAGGGCTATAACGCCGACAAAGGCCCCTCGCGCGGTGCCAAGGCCGAACGTCCGCCCCGCTATGTCAGTACCCGCGACTTCCATATCACGACCAAGAACCTCGGTTATTCTGTCCCTTATGTTTATTACAACCACCTCGACATCGAGTCCCTCTGGAAGAACGTCCGCCAAGAGGAACATCTGCTCTTCGACCTCAACGCGATCTTTCGCCGCTTCATCATGCTGCGTGCCCTCGAACCCACGGCCGGCCCTTCTGCCCCGGATGGCTATGACCGTATCTTCGAACGCTCCTCAGCAAGTAGCGAGCAGCTTTTCCAGAGCATCAAGGTGTTCGCCCGTCACTCAGAGCGCTTCTACCGTTATCTGACCCGCCACCTCGAAGAGCTCTGTGACTTCGACCGCGAGACCGGCTATTGCGGTCTCTACACCATGTATTTCGGGCTCGGCAACAACGCCGAGGCGAAAGACCGCCGCCGCCAGCAGCGGAGCAGCTCAGACACCTTCCAATACAATTTCATCGTCGACGCCCATAGCATGCCGCTCTGTGCAGAACTGCAACTGCCCTACGAACGCAGCCCTTTCGAACATTACCAGCGCCTTGAGCAGATCCGCCGCCAGAACCGCCTAGGCCGAATCATCACGGTCAGCGACATCGGCGTGCCCAGCCTTGACCATTTCAGTATCTCCGATCCCAAGAACAACGGTTTCATCATCACTATGGACAGCGAACGTTGTGCGCCCGAGATTCAACGCTGGGTCTTGAATAATGCCTGGGACACCGACTGGTATGGTGACCTCTTCAAGAACAAGGTCTTTGAGTTGCAGATCCCCCAATATAACCACAAAGGCCAGGCGCGCACAGTCAAACTCCCAGTCAAACTGGTCTGCTGTTTCTCGAAACCCCTTGCCGAAGCCGCCCGCCAGAACCTGCAAAACCATCTCAGCGAAGTATTGCGGATCCATCGTCGCAACAGCTCTGACCAGGGTGAAGAAGGTCGCTTCGAGAAAGAACTGCGACAGATCCAGCATCATGAGATGTTCAGCGGCTATCTTTTGCTTGCTACTACCGAGACCGACCGTTCCTCCATCGATATCGCCTCGATCTACCGCCGCTACGCGCGCCACCGCCGTATGTTCTATGACCTTAAGCAATTCTCGGTACCCCTACCTGGTAGCTTCTCCTATCGTGAGCATATCGCCGTACATTTCATGACCTGTTTTTTCTGCAGCGTACTCTATACCATGATGCAACAGGCAACCGGCGGCGCCTTTACCCTGCGCCAGATCAACCAAGAGCTCGCTTCCTTCAATGTCGTCAACGTCCAGGAGAACCTATGGTTCGTCACCCACTGGTCGGAGACAACCTCGCGACTGCTGGAATCCGCCGGGCTTAAGTTCTCCCCTCTGCCAATGCCGCTCTCAGAGATTCGCCATCAAATCAGCGTCGGCGCCTACAAACCCCTCGAGCCCGCCAGCACTTTTCAGGACATGCTGCACGAGCCCCATACAGTTAGCCCATAGTATAGACACAAGGGACGGGAAGCCATGTATCTAAAATCATCAACTAATCACAAGACCGGACGCACCTATCTCAGCTGTGTCTATGGTTATCGCGATATCGAGGGTAAATCCCGCACTAAGACCTATCGTTCTTTCGGCTATCTTGACGAGCTCGAGCAACGTTACAAAGATCCGGTAGCGCATTTCAGCGAGATCGTCGCCCAGTTCAACAAAGAACAAAGCGTACAGGAGAAAGTCAAAGAGAGCTTAATCGGCCTACGTCGGCAGGATCGCGTCCATCGGGTCGCCCAGAAGAACCTCGGTTACTCTGTTCCCTATACCTATTATCGCCGACTGAAGGTCGAATCCCTGTGGAAGAACGTCCAGCAGAAAGAGCATCTGGTTTATGACCTCAACTCGGTCTTCCGCCTTTTAACCCTCTTGCGCGTGCTCGAACCTACGCAAATGGTGACCAGCCTGCGACAAAAAGACATGTTCTTCGAGCGCAGCGAGCTCACAGATGAGCAGATCTTAGAGGGACTTGAACTCTGCGCCCATTACTCCGGCCGCTTCTATCGGGTCCTGCGACGTCATCTCGAGACCATCTACCAACCTGACCTCGAACGCGGCTTCTTTAACCTCGAACGCCTCTATTTCGGCTTGCAGGCCAGCCCCGACCAGAACCTACGTCAACAGGAGCAACAAGCGCGCCCTCAGCCGACTATGCAATGCGGCTGTCTGTGTGATGCCCAGGGGATGCCCCTTGAGCAGCTGAAGCTGGAAGACCGCAACCTCGTCAGTGACCGCTTGCCGGGCTACCTTGAACACGTCCGTCAGGAGCAGGGACTCAAACGTCTCGTGGTGGTCAGTGACTTACAGGATCAGCCGCTGCAGCCGCCCCTCGTTTTCAGCAATCCGAAATTAGGAAGCCTGATCGGCCTGAACGCCCATCAGGCGCCTCGCGAGATCAGGGACTGGATGTTGGAGGAATCCTGGGACGAGGAACATGATGACTACCGGATCAAATCGCGTTCTCTCGAGGTTCCGGTGCAGATCCTACAGGCCGACCACAGTATCAGGGACGACCAAGCCACCCTGAAGTTCGTCTGTGTCTTCGCCAAGCAAGTCGCCGAAGAACAGCGCCGGGCGCAACAAGACCACATCGTCTGGCAGATGGGCGATCTGTCGCAGCAAACCTTGCGCAGCCAAAAGCCGACCGCTCAGCTTCTCAACAAAGAGGCCAAGGCTTGGCGCAACCAGATCTGCCAACGCGAGCTGCTTGACGGATATGTCTTAATCGCCACTACCGAGGATGATCTCACGGCCCCTCAAATCGCTGCGGACTATCGCCGTTTGCGCGACCTACACCGGGTATTGCTCAACACAAAACCTTATCTAGTCGTGGCACCAAGCGGCTTTTCCCGTCAGGACTATTTGAAGCTGCACTTCATGGTCTGTTACCTGGCCTGCGTGCTGCTTAACCTTGTCAAACTCAACTCCCCTTGTGACTACAATCCCTTGCGCATCGCCGAGGAACTCTCAGAGTTTGACTGTGTCAATATCAGCGAGAACCGCTGGCTTATCACCCATTGGTCGAAAACCGCCGAACAGTTACTGAAATCAGTGGGACTCTACTTCTCAGGTGAGCCAATGACCTTGGGAGAAGTGCGCCACCAGATTGCTAGTTGCGTTTAAGGCTGAGTTTATAGGACTAACCTGACGCGACTATCCCAGTTAAAAGGAAAGCCCCCGCCAAAGCGGGGGCTTTCCTGATTAATGGCTTCGCCGTACTGCAAAGTCCAAATGTGCCGAATAAGAAATTCAAATAACTTAAAAGCCGTTTATTTGAGTGCAGTTGGATCTTTGCAGTACGGCGAAGTTACCTGACTGGTATCGAGCCGTACTGCAAAGTCCAAATGTGCCGAATAAACGGCTTTTAATAGGGTTTCTTCCAGGGCTGGAGAAACTCTTCATTGCCTTTCGGCAGCTTGGCGTAATAGGCCTCTTCGCCGGGGATCAGCTGACGTCCGTCCGAATAGAGCACCAAGAAGCGCAGCAACAGGCCGGAAGCCAGAATCAAGACCGGCGCGATCAGTCCAGCGTTGGGCACTTCGCTCAGATAGAGCCAAAGCGGCACACCCAAACCAACGATTAGCATACCGCCCCAGAAGAGCAGGGACTTGGAACCCGAGATCCAGGTCTGGGCAATGCGCTTGGCCGTGAGGTTACCCGAGGCCCGCATACAGATAATGTAGACCAAGAGTAGGATGATCTCCAAGATAACCATGACCGCATCGGCTTTGTGCATGACCTCGGTGATGCCTCCCGTCACCGTCGCGATCACCATAACCACCACCTGGTTCGCATAATCCGGGCTGGCGATCTGGTTGGCGATCTGCAAAGCGAAAGGAGTCTCGCCGTCGATAGCCGGCCACAGGCCCACCAAGATAGTGACCAAGGCCGTAGCAGTCGAAACCGCAGAGACCGTGAAAAGCACCGGCAACAGCGGAGTGTTCCAAAAAGGCTTGGACTTCTGGGTGCCCAGCAAACAGCCGGTATAGAAAGCCACACAGAAACCGAACAAGCCTGCAAGGGCGGTGCAGACGTCACGCAGCCAGATCCACTGGTACCAGAAGAGATTCCACTGCGGTGGCAGGAAGAAGAGGAACTCGACGAAGCCGAAGACCATCGCCAAAACCAGGAAAGTAGCGCCCCACTTCATAATAGAGGTAGAAGCGATCCAGACCCGGATGAAGTTCTTCCACTGGCCTAGCTCGAAGATCAACAAGGCCGATCCAACACCGAGGAAAACCACGCCGGCGAAAGTCGCCAAGGCCAAAGCCGGGCCGAACATCTGGGCTACCACGCCAGAATAGTCGCCGAGACCGAGCAGTTCACAGATCGCATGGCCGCAAGTCTGCAACATAGTCGTAGCGAACAAAGTGCCACCGCCTAGGCCGCCCAGAAAAAGGTACCAAGCGATCGGCCAAACCCAATAGTGCCGGGTGAGCTTATTAGGATGCATCATATGGCTCATTTGACCGAACCTCCGTTCTCCTCAATATAGTAGACCTGAGGATCGGTACCCAGCTCCGTGAAGAGGCGGGTAGTAGTGTTGCCGTTGACCAACTTGGAGACCTCGGAATCGGGGTCGTCCAGGTCGCCGAAGATACGTGCTTTCTGATGGCAGGTGTTCACGCAATAAGGCAGGGCGTCTTCGGGCTTCCAGCCTTCCGGGCGCTGATCCGGCGGCAGCTCGGCAGTACGCACCCTATCCTTGCAGAAAGTACACTTGCGGGCGAAACCCTCCTCGGGCGCCGCACTCACGTCGCGTGCCCCATAGGGGCAGTTCTGCACGCAGAACTTACAGCCCATGCATTTGTTGGGGTCGACCCAGACGATGCCGTCATCGTCTTGGAAAGTCGCCTTGCAGGGGCAGCAGATCACGCAGGGAGGGTTTTGGCAGTGGTTGCAGAGCAAGGGGGTGAAAGTCTGGTGGACATTGGGCCACTTGCCCTGCACGCCCTCGCTCACCACCGGATTGTAGATGATGTCCATCGGGAGGTTGTTCCAGGTGCGGCAGGCCACCGTGCAACTCTGACAGCCGATGCAGCGGCGTTTGTCGATTACCATCGCATATCTGGTCATTATTTACCCCCTTTCTCCACCGGCTGTTTGGTAGTCATATCGTATTGTTGGCCTTTTTCGTCAACCAACACCTCGTTGGTTGGGTCATAGGCATACTTGGTCTGCAGGTCGTAATAGACCGAGGTCTTGGGGTCATAAAGCCAACCTGAGTTCTCATCATAGACGAGGTTCATCGGCTCATAGACGGCCTTCTTCAGGTCCTTGTCCCAGGTGAGTCCCTCAGGCACCTCGAAGCTGGGTTTGGGGTCATAGGGGATGGGCTCGAAGGCAAGCTTCTGCTCGGAGGGCTTGACCGTCACCCCGGGCTCGGCCGAGGATCCGGGGATGGAGAAGCGGGTGTCGAAAGTGTCGGTCACGGTCGCCTTATAGACCTTGCAAAGTAGGCCGCGATTTGCCCAGGAGCCGCCGATCGGATCGCAATGCTCGTCGTCCACAGACGTCAATACATTGACATTTGACTCAAGGCAGCCGAAAGGCTGGTCGGCCGAGCTCGCGGCCTTGGGATCACGCTCCGGATACCACCAACCACGCTGGGCATAAATCACCCGCGGGTCAACGCTGGGCTCGACGTTGGCGCGCTGGCGGATGCGTCCGCGCCGAGTCTCGATCCAGCACCAATCGCCATTCGCGATACCAAGCTTTGCCGCGGTCTCGGGATTGATGGTAAAGAAAGGCTCATGCTTGATGAAGCGCAGGGATTGGATGTTGAACTCCTCGGAGTGGTGGAATGGCATGAAGCCACCACCGGTGGTCAGCACCAAGGGATACTGTTTGGCCACCTCGGGGTCGTCCACTTCGTTCTCGGCCGGCCCCACCCAAGTCGGCAGACTGGGATAGCCGAGCTCCTCGAGGATGGAGGACTTCAGCTCCACCCGACGCGAGGGGGTGGCAAAACCATTGGCATACTTGTAATAATGCAGGGGCGGATAGTACATGCGGAACTTCTGCACGAACTCATTGTAGGAGCTGTGGGCGTAGCCTTTTTGGTTGAGCGGGTAGGTGACGTAATAGAAAGCGTCCTCAAGCTCCTGCCAAGGCCACTGGTCGGCCGGGGCCCCGGTGGCGATGGAGAGATCGCGCCAGAAATTGAAGTCGGGATGGCGCTCATAGAGGGGCTGGATGGCCCGCTCAGCGCAAATCATGGAGTCGGTCACGCCGTAGTTGTTGTGGATGACCGGACGCTCGAGGGCGCCGGCAATCGGCATCACATAGTCGGCATAGAGGGCGGTCGGGGTCATCCAGTACTCACAGACCACCAAGAACTCCACTTTCTTGATCGCTTCCAAGGTCATCTTGGAGTCGCCATAGGAATTGATCGGGTTGGTGGCGGAACAGATCAGGGCACGCACCTGATAGGGATCACCGGTCAGGATGGCCTTGAAGACGCTGGGGCCATGGGCCTCGCACATCCACTCGGCGGTAGGGGCCTTACCCCAGACCTCTTTGCAGTTCTTGGCGATGATGCTATAGCCGGGCCAGGCGGTCAGCTTGAACTTAGCGGAACCGATCTGTTTGGCCTTCTGCTCCTCGGGCAGGAAGTCGTTGCCCTCAAGCTCTTCGTCGGTGATATAGTCTTGGGAGGGCCCGGGCATCAGGTCGCCGCCGGGGCAATCGAGGTTGCCACAGATGGCACGCATGATCTCACGGGCCTGCATGCCAGAGGCAGAGGCTTTGCCCATCTGGTCTGCGGTGCAGCCCCACTGGATGCAGCCGGGCTTGTTGTTAGCGTACATGCGAGCGGCCTCGCGGATCTGCTCAGGGTCGAGCCAGGTCTGCTCGCCAGCCCATTCTGGACTGTATTGCTGGATGTGCTCGGAGAGCTCATCGAAGCCGACGCACCAGTTCTCCACGAAGCTCTGGTCGTAGAGGCCCTCGTTGATGATAACGTTGAGCATACCCAGGGCCAGAGCGCTATCGGAGCCCGGCCGCACCGGCAGCCACAAATCGGCTTTAGCCGCCGTCTCTGAGAAGCGCGGGTCGATCACGATGATCTTCATGCCAGCCTTTTTCAGGTCGGTGTAGCCGCGCATCCCCGGCATCGCCGAGGCGCCGGGATTGAAGCCCCAAAGGATGACCACCTTAGCAGCGCCCAAGTCGGTCTCGAAAGGCGACCAGCCGCCGATCGCGGTCTCCATCATGAAAGTGGGGATCCAGCAAAGCAGGGCGTTGTGGAAGCCGTTGGGGGTCCCGAAGAGGTTAAGGAAACGACGCCTGGACCAATCGTCTGTGCGCAGGGTACCGGCGGCGGCGGCGACCGCCTCAGCACCGCTCTCCTGCTTGATCGCATTCAGCTTGTCAGCGATCTCCGAGATCGCCTGATCCCAGGGAATCTGCTCCCATTTGCCCTCACCTTTCTCACCCGCCCGTTTCAAAGGGTGGTTGATCCGGCCGGGGTGGTCGAGATGTTGCAGGGCGATATTGCCACGGCAGCAGAGGCCACCTTGGTTGGTCGGGTGATTGGGGTCACCTTCGATCTTGATCACCTTGCCATCTTTGACATAGGCGAGAACGCCGCAGTTCTGATGGCAAAAATAGCAACATGACTTCTTGACCTCGACGCCGGGAGCGTGAATATCGACACTTTTGTCTTTGTATTTCGTGCTCACGCTGGTGTCTCCTTTCGACAAGATTGCACTAGTCAATAACCTTTCCAGTATAACTGATAAAAAATGCCCCTGTCAGAAAGATTCTATGAATTTTCCCCATATTTTCAGCATATTTGCAGGTAGATGGCGTGTCGCAGTTTACAGCACAGAGGTTTTTCAGTGCGGCAAAACAGGCAGTTGCGATATTACGCAGATACCGAGGGGCGTCTGGAAAAACGTCGCGCAAGCCCGGCAAGGGACTAAGACGCTGCCCTGTCAGCGCCCGGCAGCGATGATACAATCAATCTATGGAAAACCTACAGCAACCCAACCTCGCCCAAACGATCTACCGTCGTTCTCAGGAAAAACCGCTCACGGTGACCCAGGCGATGAACCTGCTTAAGCCGACCTTAGAACAGCTGCACCTTTGCATCATCGGGGAGGTCTCCCAGATTAGCGCTAATCCAGCCTATAAGGCGGTCTATTTCACCCTGCGGGATGCCAAATCCGCCCTGCCTTGCTTGATCTGGCGGGATGCCTACCGCCGCTGCGGCATCGAGCTAAAAGTCGGGGAGAAGTACCAACTGGACGGCAATTTCAGCCTCTATGCGGCAAAAGGTCAGATGCAATTCAGCGTAGGTGGGATCCAGCCCGCCGGCGAGGGCATCCTGCGTGCCCAGGTGGCAGCCTTGGCGAAACGGCTTGAGGCGGAAGGCCTTTTCCAACGCCAAAAACAGCTCCAGCTGCCACAGATCCCGGCCCGCATCGGAGTGGTCACCTCGCCCAGCGGCAAGGCCATTCACGACGTGCTGCGCACGCTCAGGCGGCGCTGGCCAGCGGCCGTCGTGCTCTTCGCTGGCGTCCGAGTCGAAGGCAAGGGGGCCGACCAAGAGCTGATCGCAGGCTTGCAACGCCTCGCAGAGGGCGATGGCGACCTGCCTGAAGTCATCCTACTAGTCCGGGGCGGCGGTTCCTACGAGGACCTGATGCCCTTCAACAGCGAGGCCCTGGCCCGTGCTATCGCCGCCCTGCCTATCCCCGTTATCACTGGCATCGGACACGAACCCGACACCAGTATCGCTGACATGACCGCTTGCAAACGAGCCTCGACCCCGACCGGAGCCGCCGAGGCCGCCGTGCCTAATGCCGCAGACCTGCGCCTGCGCTTGGCCCAGCTGCGCGAATCATTGTACCGGCGCAGCTTGGCCCAACTCGATGAGCGCAAAACGACCCTTAGGACAGCGCAGGGTCGCCTGGCCCTGCATAACCCGCGCACCCAGATCCGCTCCCAAATCCAGGAGCTGGCACACAACAGCGTACGCATCGACAACGCTTGGCACCGCTTGGCCGAGCGGGAATCCCTGCGCTTCAAGGCGAATCAAGTACAGCTCCAGGCAAACATCGAAGGGCTCTTGCATGACCATGTGGAGACCCTGCAGCGCCAGGCCCAGACCTTGGAGGCGCTCTCGCCCTTGGCGGTGTTGGGGCGCGGTTTCGCGATGGCGACCAAGTCTGGGAGGGTTTTGAAGGATAGTGCGCAGATAAGGATCGGCGACCGGGTACAACTACGGCTGGCCCATGGCAGCTTAGACACCGAAGTCAAAGGAGTAAAAGATGGGCACGATGAACGACGGTAGCACTGACAAACACATCTCGGCCGGAGGCAGCGGACAAGAACTCGCATTCGGTGCCGGCCAGGCCCAGCTCGAACAGATCATCCGCCAGCTGGAAGGCGATGATGTCGAGTTGGAGGAGGCGCTTGGGCTCTACGAACAGGGAGTGCGCCTGATCAAGTCACTGCAAAACCAACTCGCTGCCGCAGAGCAGAAGGTTGAGGTGCTGATGGGCGAGATCAAACCCGAATCCAGCGACGCGACCGACACCACGCTTTCCTGAACGCGGTTTCCCCAAGCACCGGAGACGCTCTAACTGGCTTAGCCCACCCATTCGGGGAAACTCTAACTGGCCCTGGGCAGGCTTGCGTGAATCTATTCGGGCCATTTAGAGTGTCCCCGTTATCGACCTGTCCTTAGAACAAGACGGCAGTCGCCACGAACAGGACACAACCGACCGCCGCAGCCACCACATCGGCAGACCTGATCTTGGCCTTGCCCAGACGGGTGCGACCACGCCCAACATAGCAGCGTGCCTCCATAGCAAAAGCCAGGTCATCAGCCTTGCGGAAGAGATTGACCAAAAGCGGTAGCA
>JAISGO010000007.1 GCA_031263025.1 Coriobacteriales bacterium | reverse complement strand
GCCGACCTCATCGCGCAGGGCAAGGTCAGCCAGATCTATTGCTGCGGGCCCACCCCGATGCTAGCCGCCGTGGCCACACAAGCCAAGCAGGCTAAGATCGCCTGCCAAGTCTCGCTTGAGGCCAAGATGGCCTGCGGGGTCGGCGCCTGCCTCGGCTGCGTCGTCGAGACCCGTCAGGGCTACCGCAGGGTCTGCGCCGACGGCCCGATCTTCGACGCCCAGGACATCCTATGGTAGACCTCAGCTGCAAACTCGCCGGACTCAACTTGAAGAACCCGCTTACGGTCGCCTCGGGTACTTTCGGCCTTGGTCTAGACTACGCGCCTTATCTTAACTTAGACGGGCTTGGTGCCTTGACCAGCAAAGGTGTTGCCCTTCAAGCTTGGCCGGGCAACCCCGCTCCACGTATCTGTGAAGTCACCGCCGGTATGCTTAATTCTGTCGGCTTACAGAACCCCGGGGTCGAGGCATTCTGCGAAGAACTTTTGCCCCAGCTCAAACAGCTCGCCCCCGACCTGCCTCTGATCGTCAATGTCTGCAGCCATGACGTTGACCAATTCGCGCCGGTAATCGCCCGTCTTGAAAGCGAAGCGCAGGTCAGTGCCTACGAACTCAATATCTCCTGTCCCAATCTCGACTGTGGGGGCATGGCTTTCGGAGTTGATCCCAAGCTCTCTGCTGCGGTGGTCAAAAGTTGTCGCAAGCTGACCGAACGGCCACTCTTCGCCAAGCTCACCCCCAATGTCACCGATATCACCTTGATTGCCAAAGCGGTCGAGGACGCCGGCGCTGATGCGATCTCTTTGATCAACACAGTGACTGGCATGGCCATCGATCCAGACAGCGGCAAACCAAAGCTCGCCCGCGCTTATGGAGGCTTGTCTGGGCCTGCCATCAAGCCGATCGCGGTTTACCAGGTCTGGCGATGTCACCAGGCGGTCAAACTACCCATTATCGGCATGGGCGGAGTCTCTTCGGCCGGTGATGTGATCGAGCTGATGCGGGCCGGCGCCACTGCCGTTGCGGTTGGCAGCGCGACCTTCCATGACATCAACACGATTTCCCGTATCCTGTCTGACCTAGAGGCCTGGGCGGAGCGGCGTGGGCTTACCAGTTTATCGGAAATTGTTGGTCAAATCACGCTAAGTGCTGACTAATGTGCTATTTTATAGGGCGATGTTGCAATGCCTAAGCAAACCCTTAAGAAGGAGGAATAATGGCTGATATTATCGCGATGACTCCGCAGGAAATGTATTCCCAGGCCACAAGCTTCGGGACCGACTCCGGCACCATCACCGAAATCATCAAGAAACTTGACGACCAAATCGTAACCCTGCAGAACTCTTGGCGGGGCGCAGCCGCGACCCAATTCGCCCAGCGTTGGTCTTCAGATTTGAAACCATCGCTTGAGCAAGCCTCCCGCTTGATGACCGATATCCAATCAGCTCTGACCGAGACCGCGCGGATCATGGAGCAAACTGATGCCGATATCGCAAAACAGTTCCAGTCCTAAGCTTTTCCGTACCAGACCATGCGCCTGATTCGGACATTCCGTTCGCTTCTTTTACTTGGGCTCTGCCTGCTTGTGGGGGCCCTGTTTTTTTGTGCGCCATTCCAGAAACGCGCCTTGGCGAACGCAGACGCAGCACCAGGACAAAGCCAAACTGACATCCAAAGCGCGGGCATCCTCCAAGTCAAGCTCTACGTCGGCGGTTTTAACCAGGCTTTTGCCACCGGTACCGGCATCCTGCTCAACCCTAATACGGTAGTCACTAACACCCATGTGCTCAATCCTATCTATCCAGGTATGGACAAGAAATATGACCGCTTCTTTAAGAGCACCTATTATCAGAATTACACCAATAAACTGCAATACCGGGTCGTTGACGACAACGTGGGCGAGATTAAGGCGAGCATCCTCTCGACAGCCCCGCTTTCGGCGGACATCACGGTCTTGCGCCTTTCCACCAAGATAACCAATTACACTCCGCTCAGACTCGCCGACACCAGCGCTCTGTTACCGGGTTTTCCTCTTATCCTCAAGAGTTACCCATTCTTGATGCGCAGCGAGACCGGTCAAGCCGTGCCGACTTACCAAGATGGCGATCTAACCACCCAGACCGGCTATGTCGTTAAGTCTCATAGTCTGAACGGAGTCAGTGGCTTTACCCAAGACCTCGCCACCAGCGCTACCACTGGTGGCCCCCTCTTCAATCAAAGCGGACAGGTGGTCGGCTTCGATATCTTCTCAAAATCACTGGGCGGGCGCTATGCAGTGGATTCAGAATATCTGAAATCCAGCTTGGACAGTCTCGGCATTTCCTACAACCAAAGCGACCAGCTTCAAACTGGCGATGATGAACAAGCGGGCAACACCCAGCCGAGCGGGATACCGCTATGGCTTTTGATTGTCTTTGCGGTGGTAGTGGTGCTTTTGGCTATCGTGGTGCTGATCTTGGTGCTTGGCCATCGCGTGACCCCAGAGAGAGTCCAAATCCTTAAGGAGCGTACTCCGCTCCCGCCCATAGGGCGAGAGGCTTCTCAAAGCGCGGCCATTCCCACCCATCGCGACTGGCCTAGCCAGCCCCAGGCGCTTGCCAGTACCCCAACAAACACTTCCTTAGGCAAGGCCGAGGCGACCGTCCAACTTCCTGCCCTGACGCTTCCCCTAGAGCCAGTTTGCGCCTCTCCGCTTGAGACCGCTGCTGCGCAGCCACTGCCCACAGCGAGGCTAAACCCATTCGATCAGGTTCCCAACCCAGTTGACGACACCGCAGTAGACCCCCTGTCTTCCATACCTGAAGCTGAAGATGACGTGGATTCGATGTCAGTAACCCAGGATCCAGTGCCCGGGCCAACAGCACCTAGCGAAAATCAGACAGATCAGCTTGTGTCAGGGGCCTCTTCAGAAGAGCTGCCCCTTTCCGCAGTCGCTGCGCTAGCCGAGACCGGGGCGATTGCTTCGCCGACCCTTGAGACACCGGTCGTGGGCAAATCGAGTGGTACCCCTGCCCTCAGCGTCAAGACCCCGGTCGAGCCGACCCTTTCACCCTTACCGGTCACGGATTTCACGCCCACGCCGGACTTCGGCACGCCCCAGCTTGATGTGGACGACATTGCCGCAGAAGCATCCGAACATCCCACTATAACCGAACAAGCGCCGCTTGCGCCAGCACTTGCAGACGAGGACACTCCGAACAAAGGCCGGCGGGGCCTTAAGGCACCGAGCCTTCGCATGCCAGACCTGCATTTTGCCCATCTCTCAAACGTCTCCAACAGTAGCCGTACTTTTAATGTCGACCTCAGCTTGCGCAAGTTCAGATCACCCCAGTTGCTGCAGCCTCAGATGGATAGCGACAGCCGTCTTAACCTTGGCAAAGACTAGTTCACATGATGAGTCGGACGTCCGGCTGATCGCCAAGAACCGTCGGGCTAGTTTCGACTACGAGATCAAGGAGCGCTTCGAGGCCGGAATATCCTTGACTGGTACTGAGGTACGCTCCCTGCGTGACGGTGGTGGCAGCCTGGCCGAGGCTTTTGTACTGATCCGCAAGGGACAGGCCACTTTGCGCGGACTCCATATCAAGCCCTACATCAACGGCAGCTACAACAACGGCGACCCTGATCGCAGCCGGGTGCTGCTCCTGCACAAGAAGCAGATCCGCTACCTCGACGAGCAAACCGCGCAGAAGGGCATGACCATCATCCCTTTGCGCATCTACTTCAAGGGCAGCTTGGTCAAAGCCGAGATCGCCTTGGCCCGCGGCAAGAAGCACTGGGACAAACGACAGTCGATGGCCGAGCGCGACGCTAAGCGTGAGATCGAACGGGCCATCAAGGACCGGCGCAATCTGGGCTACTGATGCGAAACTTTCTACAGATAAGGCAAAACAGGGAGTACCTGCGCTGATGGCCGGGCTCTTCGATGCCCAAGAGGAGGCCGCCATCCTGGTAAACGCCCCCCTGGCGGTGCGCATGCGCCCCCAGACCCTGGACGACTTCGTCGGCCAAGACCAGGTGGTGGGATCGGGGAGTTGGCTGCGCCAGGCGATCGAACGTGACCAACTTTCCTCAGTGCTCTTCTTTGGACCAGCTGGCACCGGCAAGACCACTTTGGCCATGATCATCGCCAAGCTGAGCCATGCCCACTTCGCCCAGGTCTCGGCGATCGGCGGCAGCGTGGCCGATCTACGTAAAGCCATCCAAGAAGCTAGGCAGCGCCTGCTTGACCAGGGTAAACGTACCATTCTCTTTGTCGACGAGATCCACCGTTTCAATCGCGCCCAGCAAGACGCCCTGCTCCATGCGGTCGAAGACCAGGTGGTGATCTTGATCGGCGCCACTACTGAGAATCCCTACTTCGAGGTCAACTCGGCCCTGATCTCGCGTACCCGAGTGCTGCAGTTCAAGCCGCTCGAGGATAGTGACATTGCCGAGATCATCGGACGGGCGTGTAGGGATCATGGTTGGACGCTTGACGCCAAAGCGCTCGAGTTGCTCTGCGCTAAGGCCGCCGGTGACGCCCGTTTCGCCCTGACCAGCTTGGAAGCGGCAGCACAGGTTCGCCAGACCAAGGCGATCCGCGCGGCCGACATCCAAAACGCCTCTCCGGCCGGCAAGACCAGCTACGATAAGCAAGGTGACGCCCACTACGATGTGATCTCGGCTTTCATCAAGTCGATGCGCGGCTCCGACCCGGACGCTGCGGTCTACTATCTGGCCAGGATGTTGGAGGGCGGGGAGGATCCCAAGTTCATCGCCCGCCGCATCTACATCTTCGCCTCCGAAGACATCGGTAACGCCGACCCCCAAGCCCTCTTAGTGGCTGCGGCCGCTTTCAAAGCAGTAGAGGTGATCGGCCTGCCCGAGTGCCGCATCAACCTCGCCCAAGCCTGCACCTACATGGCGCTGGCACCTAAGTCCAACGCCGCAGTCGCGGCCATCGATAAGGCCGAACAGATCGCAAGTCAGCAGCCTGGCCTGGCCGTACCCGATCACCTGCGTGACCGTCACCGCCCCGGTTCTGAGGATTATGGCAGATACGTCTATCCCCATGGCGACCCGCGCGGTTATGTCGACCAGCAGTATTTACCGGACGGGCTCAAGCGGGGCCAGATCTATCAAGCGGGCGAGCGAGGATGGGAGGCCTATCGCCATGAGCAACGCAGACGAGATCAAAACTGAAGAGCTGCAGCCGATCGGTTCGGGCGGATTCAAAGGCAAGCCGGTTAAAGCCAGCGAAGCGGCCGCATCGGGACAAAGTAAAGCCGAAAAGGCTGACCAAGTCGACGGTCAGCTTAAAGATGCGGCTAAGCCATGGAGCGACCTCGACGATGATCCAGTCAAAGCCAGGCCTACCCCTAAGGCACACGGCAAGTGGCGCTTCCTGCCCTATGTCATCGGTTTTGGATTAGGCTTGCTGGTGGGGTTGCCTTTGATCGGTAACAGCCTCTACCAACAGGCCCATGCGCATGACGTGATCGTGCCCGACTTCGTCGGTGAGTCACCGCTTTCGGCCGATATCGGCTGGATGAAGGAAGTCAACAGCATCGAGCACTACTATGTCTCCTATCCTGACGTCAACACTTTGGTCACTCAATGGCAGAATAACCTCATCTTCCGCTACCAGGGCAAGGATATCGGCAACTTCGACGCCATGGTGAAGTGGTCGGTTAAGTCGGAGCGTGCGTTCATCGCATCAGAGGGAAAAGTAGTCGCACAAACGCCCTCCGCCCAGACCAGCTTGAGCTTCAAAGATGGCGGCCCGGTTCCCGTTATTACGGTTGACATCGAGCCTTCTACGAGCTCGCAATAAGACAACCAAAGGGGACACAGGTCCTTTTTTGCTGTGTCCAGTTCAAGAGAAAATCCGGGCCTGCGCAGAAGTTCTGCTAGAATAGGACAGATGCGCCCGTAGCTCAGGGGATAGAGTCGCAGACTTCTAATCTGTTGGTCGTGCGTTCGAATCGCACCGGGCGCACCAAGCCCAGCTAGGCAAGGCGCCGTGAGCGATAGGCGGCTTCAACTATAATCTGTTTATGCTTACCACAGATTTTGATTATCCCTTGCCACCAGAATTAATCGCCCAGGCTCCGGCCGAGCCCCGGGACAGCTGCCGTCTGTTGGTCTTGCGGCGCACAGACGGTAGTTTGCAGCACTGCACATTCAAACAGGTCATCGACTTCCTCGACCCCGGCGACCTGCTCGTTGCCAATGAGACCAAGGTCTTTCCGGCCCGCTTACGCGGACATAAGGTCAGCGGCGGCGAGGCGGAGATATTCTTGCTCGAGCCCAAGGGCCAAGACACCTGGCAGGCCCTGGTCAAGCCCGGGCGCAGACTCAAGCCTGGTGCCGTGGTCATGATCGGTGACAGCCTCAAGGTCTCTATCATTGACTGGGAAGACGCCAAGGGCGAACGCCTGGTGGCCTTAGAAAGCTTGGACGGCCGTCCACTTGACTCGCTCCTGCATGAACAGGGCAACTTACCCCTGCCGCCCTATATCAAAGACTATCACGGGCCTGACACCATGTATCAGACCGTCTACGCCAAGCAGGAGACCTCGGCGGCGGCACCCACTGCGGGGCTACACTTCACACCTGAGTTGATCGAGCGGATCAAGGCCAAGGGGGTCAACTGGGCCACCCTTGAGCTGCAGGTAGGCCTGGACACCTTCCGCAGCGTCGATGAGGTCAATATCGAGGACCATCAGATGCACACTGAGACTTACACGGTGCCGCCGGCACTGGTCGAGGCAATCGCCCAGACCAAGGCAGCCGGCCATCGGGTGATCGCGGTCGGTACTACCTGTGTGCGCTCCCTGGAGAGCGCCTGGGACAAGGAGCAAGGTAAGTTGGTGGCGCGCGATCATGAGCGCACTTCGCTTTACATCACCCCGGGTTACCCT
This sequence comes from Coriobacteriales bacterium, assembly GCA_031263025.1. Classification (GTDB taxonomy): domain Bacteria; phylum Actinomycetota; class Coriobacteriia; order Coriobacteriales; family UBA8131; genus JAISGO01. The sequence goes on along the minus strand of JAISGO010000007.1, from coordinate 3,292 downwards.
TATCACGTAGTCGACGCTTTGATCACGAATTTCCACGTACCTAAATCAACCTTGATGATGCTGGTCTCGGCATTCGCTAGCCGTGAGCAGATTCTTGCCGCCTACGCAGAGGCAGTCGCGCTCAAATACCGCTTCCTCTCCTTCGGCGACGCGATGCTGATCCTCTAGATGTTCGAATACCAACTGATAGCGACCGACCCGCAATCTGCGGCCCGCGCCGGCGTCCTGACCACCCCGCACGGGCTGATCGAGACACCGGTCTTCATGCCGGTCGGGACCCGTGCCACAGTCAAGGGGCTTACGCCTGAGCAAGTCGAGGCGCTTGGCGCCCAGATCATCTTGGCCAACGCCTATCACCTCTACCTGCGCCCCGGCGCGGAGCTCATAGCCAAGGCCGGCGGCATCCATAGCTTCATGAACTGGCCGCATCCGATCCTGACCGACTCCGGCGGCTTCCAGATCTTCAGCCTGCGTGATACAGTCAAACTGCATGACAATGGCGTCGAGTTCCGTTCGATCGTGGACGGCAGTAAACATTTTTGGACGCCCGAGGACAATATGCGCATCCAACATCAGATCGGTGCCGACATCATCATGCAGCTTGACGTCTGTTCGGCGCCGGACAGCTCCAAAGTGCAGCTTGAGGACGCGGTGGAGAAGTCGATAGGCTGGGCCGCACGCTGTGCGGAGGTGGCCCAGGACTTCAAAGATCAGACCCTCTTCGCCATCGTACAGGGTTTTACCGACCTCGACTTGCGCAAGCGCAGTATCGCCGGCCTACGGGCGATCGACCGATCCGCCGACGACAGGGCTTTCGGCGGTTATGGCATCGGCGGCTACTCAGTAGGGGAGAGCCATCAAGAGATGTTCGAGACACTCCCAGCGGTGGCCCAGGCCCTGCCCGAACACAAACCGCGCTATCTGATGGGCGTGGGCAACCCCACCACCTTGGTACGTGCAATCGGCGCCGGGGTGGACATGTTCGACTGCGTGCTGCCTACCCGTACCGCCCGTATGGGCACTGCTTTCTCCAGCCTCGGCCGTCTCAATCTGCGCAACGCCCGCTTCAAAGAGGACCTGACCAGTCTTGATCCCGCCTGTGCATGTCCGGTCTGCAGGCATTACACTCGAGCTTATCTGCACCACCTGGTGCTGGCCAAGGAGATCCTCGGCGGCGTGTTGCTTAGCCTGCACAACCTCTATTTCCTAATCAAGCTCGTCGGTCAAGCCCGTCAAGCAGTTTTGGCCGGTAACTACGCAGGATTCATGCAAGACTGGCTTGATAGTCCGGCCGCCAAGGATTATTGAGCCAAATAGTACCTTCGGGACTAGATTTGGTTCCAGGAGCGCGGCACGAACAGCTCCTCGAAGGTCTTGATCGCAAAACGATCGGTCATGCTGGCGATATAGTCGCAGGCAGCCACCTCGATCCGCCCCTCTGCCATCTCTAGATAACCCTCGCCAAGCGCTTCGGGATGTTTCAGGTAATAGGAAAAAAGCCCAGCAAGCATCTTCTGCGCCTTAAGTGTTTGGCTTTTGACCGTTTGCGATTGATAGACATTGTCGAAGAGGAATGCACGCAGCTCCATCATCGCTTGATAGACTCGCTCGGATTGTTTGATCCTGCCTCCATCACTTTGTTCTACCATGTCCTCTACCAAGGTGGTGATGCGTAGTGAGTGGCGGTTGCCGAGAATGGTATGCGTGGATAGGGGGAGGTCGGACTCGACGATCACCCCGGCTCGGATGGCATCGTCGATATCGTGGTTGACGTAGGCGATGCGGTCGGCGGTGTGTACGATCTGCCCTTCTAAGGTAGTAGCCTTGGTCGAACCTGTGTGACAGACGATCCCGTTCTTAACTTCCTGGGTCAGATTAAGACCGCGTCCATCATTTTCTAAATGTTCGACCATACGCAGGGACTGTAGGTTGTGGCGGAAGAGACGTTGGTTGCCTGGGTCAGCCGGGTCAAGGCCCCGGTAGATGGCGAGTGCTTGTGAAAGTGCTTCTTCGCCGGTATGGCCGAACGGAGTATGGCCAAGGTCGTGCCCCATCGCAATGGCCTCAGTTAAATCCTCGTTGAGGCGCAGGGGACGGGCGATTGAGCGGGCGATCTGCGAGACCTCGAGGGTATGGGTGAGCCGCGTCCGATAATGGTCACCCTCGGGAGCCAAGAAGACCTGGGTCTTATGCATCAGGCGACGGAAAGCCTTAGAGTGCACGATTCGGTCGCGGTCACGCTGGAAAGCAGTGCGAAAACGATCAGGTGCCTCTGACCTTTCCCGCTTCGCCGCATCCGAGAAAGCGGCATAAGCGGAAAGGTTCAGATGCTCATCCAGTTCTTGGTCTTGACGGGTAAGCATCGGCGCTTACTTGGTGATGATAACCGGCGTCTTCATGGTCTTGACAGCTTTCAGGGTGTCGTAGAGCTTCTTGGCGGCACTGGTCGGCATATTCACACAGCCATGACTGCCATGGGTCTTGCGATAGCTTGCGCCTGTCTTGGCCCGCTTTGACCAATTCTGCCATGAGGCATCGTGCATGTAATAGCCGTTGTCCTTGAACTTGGCCACATATTTGCAAAAAGAGTGATAGGGATCCGAAGCGGGTCCGTTCATGGTGTAGTTCTTGGCAATCAAGATGACATGGAAGTTACCGGTCGGAGTTGGCTTGCTGGGGCGTCCGGTGATCACGTTGCTTTCCAGTTTCTTAGCACCGTTCACGAAGAGTACGAGCTTTTGCAAGGACAGGTCGACCTGCACGAAAGTGTCGCTACCTGAGCGGGTTGAGGAGTTGCTCCAAGTGGTCGCAGTCAAATTAAAACGTACTGCCTTGGAAGCTGAGTTGGCTTTCCACAGGATCAGGTCGGCGCCATTCTTGTTCTTCGAACCATGGACATCAATCATATATTTGCTACTGGTCTTGGGAATGAAGTAGTAATACACCTTGCCGTTAACGGTCGCCTGCTTGATCTTGAACTTCTGCGAATTGGTCGCCTTGCTCGCCGAAGAAAGGTAGGTTTGCTGGATGATTGCCTTCTTCTTGCTCGTCCCACGCACATCAAGGTAGTTGTCAGAACGGGCGCAGCGCAGCAGATAATACCCACTGCCAATCGACTTGATATACCATTTCTGAGAACCGTGGCCGCCGTAATTCTGGATCTCAGTCTTGGCTCCGCCGAAATAAGATGCGTCCTTTACGGTGATTGCCCGTTTGCTGCCACTTAAAGCGGTCGTGAGATAGTAATAGCCGGTTGCGACCTTGGCGTCGCTGAGTTTGGGCTTAACACTTT
>JAISGO010000045.1 GCA_031263025.1 Coriobacteriales bacterium | reverse complement strand
AAAAAAGACCTGTCCCCAATTTGGCATTTGGTAACGGCGTGTCCGCAGAATCTGGGGCGAGCCTTCGGGAAAAAGGGATAAGACAAGCTGGCAACCGTTTTTCGCAACCTCAAGTTGTCAAATTTACCACTAGAATAGGTGGACGCAACCAAGCACGATTGCCTAAGCTGGAAGCATGTTTATGAGAAGGGAAAAACAATGAACGTGCAGATCGCCAACCGCTTAGCCGAACTCCGCCGCGAGCATCACCTGTCGCAAGAAGACTTAGCGCATAAACTAGGCCTGTCTCGACAAGCAGTCAGTAAATGGGAACGTGCTGAGTCATCGCCGGACACCGACAATCTGATTGCCTTAGCCAAGCTTTATGGTACCAGCCTAGACAGCTTGCTCAAGGTTGAGTCGGGGGTCGAAGATGACGTCTTTTATGAGCAGGAGCAAAGGGCAAGCGCGGGTACGCCAACTGCTGCTGCTGCCGCTGCCTCCGGTCAGGGCCAAAACGACCAAGCCGTCGCCGCCACTGCGCAAGCCGCCGCCGCTGCTGCCCAAGCGGCGGCCGAAGCGGCTAAGGCAGTTAGCGTGAACTCGCTCCAAGGCCGGACGGAACGTTTGACCAAACAAGAGCGGAAAGCCGACAAGGCTGCGGCTAAGGCTGCCCAGGCCTATGCCAACGCGACCTACCAAGGCGCCGACGGCAAGCGCTACCGCAAACACACCCAGCTCTGGGCTTTTCCCTACCCCTTGCTCGTGGTTATCGTCTATCTGGTGATCGGCTTCGCCTTTGGCTGGTGGCATCCGGGCTGGCTGCTCTTCCTCACCGTGCCGCTCTATTACTGGGCCTGTTCGGTGGTCGATCACGACCTGCGCCGCCAGCGCGAGGCGGCGGCGGGCGATCTTGCTGGCAAGACCGTCGAGACCCATGACCGGAGCAGCGCCACCGTCGAGACTACCTCTTTCTTTAAGGACACGCAGGATGCCAAAAAGGGACAGGTACCATTTGGCAATGCCAAAAAGGGACAGGTACCATTTGGCACTGAAGCGGATGCCAAAAATGACCTGTCCCCATTTGGCAGCGATGGCGCGCAGGGACAGATCTCGTCTGACACAGAGGAGCAGGCATGAGCGCGGCTAAACGCTATCATCTGTCAGCCAGCGGGTGGGTCAAGGTCGCCCTGATCGCCCTGCTCGGGCTGGTCATCGTGGGCGGTGGGGCATTCTCTTTCTGGCGTTTCGGCGACATGCTGCCTTTTTTCCATGTCAACGGCTTCCAAATGGGCCCGACCAAAAACAGCTTGGGCGCCCATGATTGGCGTCTGGGCGCTGGCAGCCAGAACCTGTCCAGCTCCGGTGCGCTCAAACAGATCCGCTGTCAGTGGGACGTCTCCGAGCTCAAACTGGTGGTAGTACCTGGCGGGCAGCTCAGTGTCAGCGAGAGCTCTCCGGAGGTTCTGCGTCCCGCCCAGCAAGTGCATTGGGCACTTGACGACGGCACCCTCTACCTGCTTTCCGATTTGGAGACCCAGACCGGATTGTGGCAGCCCCAGGACAAGACGGTGGTGGTCGATTTGCCAGTTAGTACGGCCGGTCTTGCCAACGCTGACTTCAAACTCGGCAGTGGCGACCTCGACCTTGGCGCCCTGCAGGCGCAGAAGCTGACCTGCGACTGCGGCGTTGGCGATGTGACCGGGGACGGCGTGGTCGCACAGGAGCTGACGGTCGACGGTGGGGTCGGCGACGCTCGCCTCAGCGGGAGTTTTAGTAATATCACAGAAAACGGCGGGGTCGGCGACGTTAACATCAGTTCAGCGGTCGCGCCTCAGAGCATCCAGGCCGTTTGCGGTGTCGGGGACAGTGACTTCAAGATTGCCGTCTCCAGCGGTTTTAGCGCGACCGTCAAGACCGGGGTGGGTGACTTCGACTGCGGTTTTGCCACCACTCGCACTAAGGTGGGCGGCGCGCAGGTCTATCGTTTTGGCGACGGCAGCCGCTCCTACGACTTCACGGTCGGGGTCGGCGACCTCACGCTGGCGCCGCTCAGCTGAGTGTAAGTTTTGAGGAGAAAAGCGGATGAAAAGGATGGCTCTTTCTGTCCGCTTTTTAATTTCGAGAAATAAATCCAAAAAAATCTAACTATTTAGGAATTAAGTCTTAAAAAATTTAAATCTATGCTACAATCTGCCCATGTCTTTAATCGCAAGGGAAATAGCAAATGACTTAAGAGAGGCTTTGGGCTATGACAAGGCGACCATCGTCATGGGGCCTCGACAAGTCGGCAAGACCACTGTTTTGCATCAGCTCTTCGATGATCAAGCTAAGGTACTTTGGCTAAGCGGCGACGACGGTGAGACCATCTCGGCTTTTCAGAATTTGACTGTCGCGAGTTTTCAGCAGATTATCGGTGATAATAAAATACTCGTGCTTGATGAGGCACAGCGGATCAGAAACATCGGCCTAAAGCTAAAGATCATCCAAGATAATTTTAAGACCAAGGTCAAGGTCGTAGCGACGGGGTCAAGCTCTTTTGATCTGGCCAATAAGATCAACGAGCCATTGACCGGGCGCAAGTTTGAATACAAGATGTTCCCCTTGACCTTTTCCGAACTCGTTAAGCAAGATGGTTTGATTACAAGCAAGGCCAATCTAGAACACTATCTGATTTATGGCTGCTATCCAGAAGTCGTATGCACCCCCGGCAAAGAAAGACAGCTGCTCAATCAAATCGCTAATGAGAATCTATACAAAGATGTTTTCATGTGGGAAGAGATCAAGCGTCCGAGCAACATCGTCGACCTGTTGAAAGCTTTAGCCTACCAAGTCTCAAGCCAGGTGAGCATCAGTGAGCTTGCAAAGCTGAGCCACCTTGACGCTAAGACGGTCAACCGTTATTTGATGTTCTTAGAACAGTCATTTGTGGTCTTTCGGCTGAGCTCATTCAGTCGAAACCTGAGAAACGAACTGACGAAATCGCAAAAATTCTATTTTTATGACAACGGCGTGCGTAATGCCATGATTGGAGCATGGGCCCCGCTGGCGAGTCGGACCGACGTGGGCGCGTTGTTCGAGAATTACATGGTGTCAGAGCTAATCAAGAAGAACAGGGAAATCTCACTCTTGCAACCTGCGTATTTTTGGCGGACTAAACAACAGCAGGAAATCGACTATATAGAACAGGCCGGGGAGGAGATCAGTGCTTATGAGTTCAAGTGGAATCCGGCCGCAAAGGCGAAGATCCCTAAATCATTCATCGAAGCGTACCACCCTAAAACCGCTGAAGTCATCACACGCGAGAATTTCTCCCAGATCCTTATTTGATGGCCAGCCGCTCGGCGACCAGCTCTGCGGCCATTTCGCGCAGCTTGAACTTCTGTACCTTCTTGGAGGCCGTCTCGGGGAACTCGTCGACGAAGAAGACGTGTTTGGGCACCTTGAAGCGGGCGATGTGCTTGATCGCGTAGTCGCGCACCCCTTCCTCGGTCAGCTCGAAGCCCTCGCGGGTCTTGATGAAGGCACAGACGATCTCGCCGTACTTGGGGTCGGGCGCCCCCACCACCTGGGCGTCGAGCACGCCTGGCACCGAGAGCAGGAAGTTCTCGATCTCCAGCGGATAGATGTTCTCACCGCCGCGGATGATCATGTCCTTGATCCGGCCGGTGATCTGGTAGTAGCCGTCCTCGTCGAAGGAGCCGAGGTCGCCGGAGTGGAGGTAGCCGTCGGCGTCGATGGCGGCGGCGGTCTGCTCGGGCATCTTGTAGTAGCCCTTCATCACGTTGTAGCCCTTGCAGCAGACCTCGCCGACCTCGCCCGGCCCACAGATGTGGCCGTCGCCGGGGTCGATTACTCGCACGCTGACCGGTGGGTGTTTGCGCCCGACCGTGTTCTGCTTGTGCCATTCGTCGTCGTCGTGGGCGGTTTCGATGAAGACCGGCGAGGTCTCGGTCAAGCCGTAGCAGTTGACGATGTCACTCATGCCCATCTTGGTCATGCAGGACCGGGTCACCTCGGGCGGCACCGCCGCGCCGGCGATGATGCCCTTGTGCAGGTGGGAGAGGTCGTACTTGGCGAAGTCGGGGTGGTTGTACTCGCCGATGAACATAGTGGGCACACCGTAGACGGCGGTCGCCTGCTCCTTGTCCAGGGCCTGCAGCACCAGCGAGGCATCGTATTCCTCGACCATGACCATGGTGGCGTGGTGGGTGAGTATCGCCATCACCCCGAGCACGCAGCCAAAGCAATGGAAGAAGGGCACCGGCAGGCAGACCCGGTCGCTCTCGTCCAGGCCCTCGCGCTCGCCGATGTTCCAGCCGTCGTTTAGGATGTTACGGTGGGTCAGCATCACGCCCTTGGGAAAGCCGGTGGTTCCGGATGTGTACTGCATATTGACCACGTCGCGGTTGTCGAACTGCATCCGGGCCTGCTTGAGGCGCTCCGAAGTGAGGTGCTCGCCGAGCAGCAGCAGCTCCTGTACGCTGTAGAAGCCGCGGTGCTTCTCCTGGCCCATGAAGATGAGGTTCTTCAGACGTGGATAAGTGGCGCTTTTGAGGTGGCCGCGCTCGACAAGCTTTGCCTCGGGCACCAGCTCGCGGATGATCTCGACGTAGTTGACGTCGCGCCAGGCGTCGATCACGCAGAGGCTGCTCATGTCCGATTGCTTGAGGATGTAGTCGAGCTCGTTGGACTTGTAGGCCGGGTTCATCGTGATCAGCACCACCCCGATCTTGGCGGTGGCGAACATGAAGGTGAGCCAATCCGGGACGTTGCGGGCCCAGACCCCGAGGTGGTCGCCGGGCTCGAGCCCGATCGCGAGCAGGCCCTTGGCCAGGCGGTCGGTGCGCTGGTCGAAGTCGCCGTAGCTCCAGCGCAGCTGGCGGTCGGGGTAGACGATGAAATCCTGGTCGGGGTTGGCACGCACTTGACGCTGGAAATAATCGCCCAAGGTCAGCTCGCTGTGCATGGGCCAATCGTCGGCGCCGGGCAGGGGCGTGCCGTCTTTCAGCGCCGCTTCGACCTGGGCGCGTTCGAGTGGGTCTCTGACCTTATCCATGTCCACACTAATAGTCATATTGATATCTCCTCTTATTGATAATTTGGCCCGGAAGCAGAACCCACAGTAGGATGGAACTTAAACCGTTTTGGCCAAATCTTGGGTCTTCTCAGATGAGGGGGCGCGCGTTATTGTCAAGCCCACGGGCAGGGGCTATCGCAAGGCTAAGCTGGTGTTTTGGCAAAATGCGTACACACTTTGATTATAACCTATCGGTTGGCGGTCGGGCAGCGCTTGACCTGGAACGGCTCAGTGCTGTTTTGCCAAAGAGATCAGGTGTTTGACCTCGGCGGTGGTGAGGACGTTGTGGGGGAGGTTGATTCCGACCGAGTCGAGCAGGCGCTCAAGCTCGGGCGACCAGTAGTCGACCAGGTAGAGGTTTTGAGCGTAGTTGAAGCAGTTGAGGCGGTTGAGCTCGCGGCTGATGGTAGGGAGGTTGATCGTCCCGCCTGCTCCGATTTGGCTGAGTATGCTGAGCTGGGCGGCAGTCAATACGATGGTCAGGTGGTTCTGCAGGTAGTTATCGAAGGAGAAAGCTTGTTCGTCCTCGGCCCGGGCGGGACGCAGGTGGGCGACCACCCGGCGCATCCAATACCACTGCATCGCGGCTTTGACCAGGTCCTCCGCCGGTGTCTCCAGGTCGGAGGTGGCGAGTAGTTGGACGCCGCCGAGCTGTTCTTCAAGCTGCATCCGCTGCTCCAGGGAGCTGATCAGCTCGGCTTCTGACTGGATGGCGCGGCCGAGATCGCCTGCCTTACGGAAGGCAGCATTGGACTGGTAGGTGAGGCGCTGCAGGCCGCGGGAGAAGACCTGCAGGCGATGCCGGTGGGCGAAGTCACGGATCCCGCCTGGCTTGACACAAAGCAGGCGCAGTGGTTTTTCCACGGTCTTGATTTGGCCGTCTGGCTCGAGCTGGGAGATCGGGGCCGTCAGCGAACGGGCTTTAAGGGAGTAGTCTGTGCAGCTGAAGTCCCAGTCGTCCCGTGCCAGCCACTGGCGGGTAGCGTCGGGCTGGGCGGTCGCGTCAAGGCTGACCATGAAGTCGAGGCAGGGGTCGGCCGGACAGATGAAGTCCTCGACCCGGCGCAGGCGCATGTCGACCAAGGTGAGCAGGCGTGCGAAGTCGTTTTGTAGGCGGATCAGGCTGAGGTGCTCGAAGAGGGCGGGCCGGGTGGTACTCTCGGGAGGGATGGTCTCAAGAGTAAGCGGGAAGCGGCCGCGGTCGCAGAGCATGGCGGTCTTGCTCCAGGTCGGATTGCTGCGTGTGGCTGGGCGCGTTTTGGAAAGGTCGTGGCTGTCGTAGTAGATGTCGTGCAGGAAGAGATAGCCGAGGTCACGTTGCACCGGGTAGAAGGCGTCGCGATGACGGCCCAGGTGGCGCAGAAAACGACCACGGTAGCGGGCGAAGACGGAGTTGGCCTCGCTTACGTCCCGGGCCCCGAAGTCGAGGCGCTCGAAGAGGCGACCCAGGTGGTAGTCGCCCTCGCTGTCGGCGGTGGGCCCCAGGACGCGCAGCATGACCAGGTTGCGAAAGATGGCATTGAGGTCATAGGAGATATGCTCGCGCTGTTGGACGTTGCCCCAGAAGCTATTGATGGTGAGGGCCTGGTAGTAATGGAGGGGGACGATGTAGCCGAGGTTGTGCTCGATCACCGGTTGGAAGCGGCCGCTTTTGGCAGAGGAGGTGCCGGGGATGGTGTGGTGCTTGCCGCGGATCTCGTCTTGGACGTCGGCGGAGTCGTTCCACTCGGCGATCTGCTCTGTGATCTGGGCAATCGGGTCGTCCATGGTCTGCTCGAGCTGGTCGAGGTAACCAAAGGAGCGATAGGTCTTGGAGTGCGATTTGCCGTCGGGGCCACGATAATTATAGACGGCGGACAAGAAAGTACGGCCTTGGCTGCTTCTGGTCTTTTTCAGGTACATATGGGCGCTCTCTGGGTATACGTAGGATAAGCTGTACGTATTTTAGTACAAATCTGTTGGGTAAAGACGTATTCCAGGCATAAAATCCGTGAAAACGCAACAAATTAAGAATTGCCAAATGGTACCTGTCCCTTTGGCACTGAACGATGCCGAATTGCCAAATGGTACCTGTCCCTTTTTGGCACTGAGCGGTGCTGAAAAAACCAAATGTGCCAAATAATAAAGAAATTGGAGGCGACGACCGGAATCGAACCGGTGATAAAGGCTTTGCAGGCCTCTGCCTTACCGCTTGGCCACGTCGCCTCGGCGGAAAGTGAGATTTTAACATAAAAGGCGGCGGGTTTTAGTGCGCCCTTCAAATCAGGGGGCTTGGGGCGAATTGCCAAAAGAGACCTGTCCCCAATTTGGCATTGCCAAAAGAGACCTGTCCCCCTTTTGGCATTTGAATCGCCTCGGCAGGGGCGCTGCGCTACAATATGCCTAACCTACGCATGATGGGGAATAAGAGAAAGGGACGGGCATGCCGCACCTGAAGTTCAATTATTTCGACGCTTTTGAGCGCCAGACCGAATATGCGGTCAAGGAGTCCGCACTCTTACACGAGATCTGCCGTGATTTCAAGCCGGCCGATGCCGAGCAGGCCCTAAGCGCCATGCATGAGCTGGAGAACGGCGCTGACGAGGAGAACCACAGCGTCTATGACCATATCGCGACCGAGTTCGTCACCCCGATCGACCGCGAGGACATCGTCACCCTGGCCCAGCACCTCGACGATGTGGTCGACTACATCGAGGACGTGCTCTTGCGCCTGTACATGTACAATGTCAGCTATGTGCCGCGCGACGCCTTAGAGATGGTGATGCTAATCGAGAACGCGGCCAATGCCCTTTTCGCGGCGATGAAGGACTTCCGCAACTTTAAGAAATCCAAGACCCTAGAACAGCTCCTGATCAAGGTCAACGACTACGAAGAGGAAGCCGACGAGACCTACCTGCGCGCCATCCACGACCTCTTCGCCGAACACACCGACGATCCGATTTATGTGATGGCCTGGCAGAACCTCTTCGACAAGATGGAGAAGTGCTGCGATGCCTGCGAGAACGTGGCGACCCTGATGGGCACCATCATCACTAAGAACAGCTGAAAACGTTGCTATTCGGCCTGCCGATTCGGGGACACCCAAAATTGCCAAGGCCTCACATCAGGGACACCTAAAATTGCCTAGTCCGCCCAACCGGGGAGGCAATGACGGGTGAGGGGATATTATATGAATATAATGATAATCACGATAGTGGCGGCGGCGGTGGTCTTTGAGTTCATCAACGGCTTCCACGACACCGCCAACGCCATCGCCACCACGGTCTATACCCGGGCGCTCAGCGTAGGCAAGGCCATCGCCTGGGCGGCCGGGCTCAACTTCCTCGGCGCACTGGTTTCGGAGAACGTGGCCAAGACCATCGCAAACGGCCTGATAGCGGTCGATATTGCAGAATACGTCGTGTTGGCGGCGCTGCTCGCGGCGATCGCCTGGGACCTCACTACTTGGAAGCTTTCCATTCCCTCCTCCTCTTCTCATGCCTTGTTGGGCGGTTTGATCGGGGCGACCATGGCCTTCACCGCGCTTAGCGGAGGCGGCCTGCTCGATGGGGTGAAGTGGCTTGGGGTCTTGAACAAGATAATCATTCCGCTCATCACCTCGCCGTTTTTGGGCTTTATTGCGGCCTACCTGCTTTATAAGCTGATCCTCGTCCTCTGCGCAAGGATGCACCGGGGGCCGGCCAATCGGCTTTTCTTGCGCCTGCAGGTGCTGAGCGCAGGTCTGATGGCATTCTCCCATGGTACCAACGACTCGCAGAAGACCATGGGTATCATTACCTTGGCCCTCACCGCCGGCGGGATGCTGCCGGCTAGCGCCGGGGTACCGCTCTGGGTGAAAATCCTCTGCGGTGCGGTGATCGCCGCCGGCACCAGTGTGGGCGGCTGGCGGGTGATGAAGGCGATGGGCAGCGTGACCAAGTTGGAGCCACCTCAGGGTTTTGCCGCTGAGACCGCTTCGGCGGTGGTGATCGAGGGGATGTCGGCCTTTGGTGCACCGGTCTCGACCACCCAGGTGATCTCGACCGCAGTGGTCGGGGTGGGCTCGGCCCGGCGTTTGCGCGCCGTCAAATGGGGTGCGGCCAAGCGCATGCTGGTGGCCTGGCTGGTCACCCTCCCGGTCTGCGCACTTTTGGGGGCCCTGGCTTTAGTTATAATGAAAGCGTTATGTATCTGAACCGCTTTGCCTGGACAGGAGCCTTGTGCCCCCGTCGCTGGGCACATTCTGGGGGCGTTTCGCGATGACCCCACTCCTGATCGCCGTGATCGTCTGCGCGGTGGGCTTCGCTTTCGTCAACGGTTTCCATGACACTGCCAACGCCATCGCCACCACCGTCTATACTCGCGCCCTGGGGGTGGGCGCGGCGATCGCGCTGGCGGCGGTGATGAATTTCGTGGGTACCCTGGTCTCGCAGAACGTCGCCAAGACCATCACCAACGGCATCGTCATGCCGGGCGTCCTGGTCGCAGGCAGCGGGGCCGAGCGGGTCATCTTGGCGACCCTGATCGCGGCTCTGATCTGGAGCCTCTTCACCTGGTGGCGGGCTATTCCCTGCTCCTCCTCGCATGCCCTGATCGGCGGCTTGATCGGGGCCACGTTGGTCTTTACCCTTGGCCTCGGCGGCATCAACTGGGTGGGGGTGTTGGAGAAGGTGGTGCTGCCCTTGTTCACCTCGCCTTTGATTGGCTTTTTCGTGGGTTTTCTCTTGATGAAGCTGATCTTTGGGCTGTTTGCGCGGATGCAACGGCCGCATGCCAACAAGCTCTTCCTGCGCCTGCAGATTTTGTCGGCGGCCTTCGTCGCCTTTGCCCATGGTACCAATGATTCGCAGAAGGCGATGGGCATCATGACCCTGGCCTTGGTGGCCGGCGGGGTACAGGGGGCCGACGCTCCGATCCCCTTTTGGGTGACTTTGCTCTGCGCGGTCACTTTGGCGGCCGGCACCAGTATCGGCGGCTGGCGGGTGATGAAGACCGTGGGTAGCGGTGTGACCAAGCTCAATCCAGCTAATGGTTTCGCCGCCCAGACGGCGAGCGCCCTGACCATCGAAGCGATGTCGCTGGTCGGCGCACCGATCTCGACTACCCAGGTGATCACCTGCGCGGTGATGGGGGCGGGCTCGGCCCGGCGGCTACGCTCGGTCAAATGGGCGACGGCCAAGTCGATCGTTTGGACCTGGGTGATCACCCTGCCGGTGGCGGCGGTGCTGGGCGCGGCGGCGATGGCGCTGGTGGGGCTGTTCTAGGGAGACAAAAAGGGGACAGGTACCGTTTGGCACTGGATGCCAAATTGGGGACAGGTCATTTTTGGCAATTGCTTACAAGTAGGCAGAAATGCCAAAAATGACCTGTCCCCTTTTTGTCCAAGTAGGCAGAAATGCCAAAAATGACCTCTCCCCAATTTGGCAATAGACAACAAATGCCAAAAATGACCTGTCCCCTTTTTGGCAATAGGGCACCGGTCAGGGCGACAAACCGCCCGTAGGGGTGGTGAATAGGTTAAGATAAGGGTTCATGTCTGGGACTGTTCTGCAGGCCGGGACGTGGTTTTATTGGCCCTGATTGTTGAAAGAACGAGTAGGGCTCCAGGTTTTGAGGCCCGGGCCAGGAGATGGCCGGGCGGAAGGAGTCACGAGTGAGTATGAGTGACGAGATTAAGAACACGCAGGTGATCGAGCCTGCGCAGATGAGCGACGAGGAATTCGCCGCCCTGATTGATGGGACGGTCAAGCCCCTCAAGGAGGGCGACCTGGTGCAGGGCACCGTGGTCAAGATCGAGCGCGACGAGGTGCTGCTGGACTTCGGCTATAAGACTGAGGGCGTGATCCCGCTGCGCGAGCTGACCATCCGTAAGAACGCGCACATCAATGACGTGATCAAGTTGGGCGATGAGATCGAGGCCTTGGTGGTGACCACCGAGGATCGCGAGGGGCGCCTTATCCTGTCCAAGAAGCGTGCCGAGTATGAGCGCAGCTGGAAAGATATCGAGGTCAAGTTCGAGGCCGGCGAGACCATCAGCGGTGAGGTGATCGAGATCGTCAAGGGCGGTCTGATCCTAGACATCGGCCTGCGCGGCTTCCTGCCGGCATCGCTGGTGGATATCCACCGGGTGCGCGACCTCGACGAGTACGTGGGTGAGGAGCTTGAGGTCAAGATCATCGAGATGGACCGGGCCCGCAATAACGTGGTGCTGTCGCGCAAGGTGCTGCTCGAGGCCGAGCGCGCGGCCGAGCGTTCGGAGGTCCTAAAGAGCATCACCAAGGGCATGCGCCTCAAAGGCACGGTCTCCTCGATTGTGGACTTTGGTGCTTTCATCGACTTGGGCGGTATCGACGGCCTGGTGCACATCTCGGAGATGAGCTGGCACCACGTCGATCACCCCAGCGACGTGGTCAAGCTGGGCGAGGAGGTCGAGGTCGAGGTGCTCGACGTCGACGCCGAGCGCGGCCGGATCTCGCTTGGCATCAAGCAGACCACCGAGGATCCCTGGCACGCGATGGTGGCCAAGTATCCGGTGGGGTCGATTTTCGAGGGCAAGGTGACCAAGCTCTCCCAGTACGGCGCTTTCGTCGAGCTGGATGACGACATCGAGGGCTTGGTGCACATCTCGGAGATGTCTAACAAACACGTGATCCAGCCTTCGCAGGTCTGCAAGGCCGGCGACGTCGTCTCGGTCAAGGTGCTGGACGTCGAGCCTGACCGTCGGCGCATCGCGCTGTCGATGAAGCAGGCGGCCAATGACCTCGGCTTCGAGGTCGAGGTGGCGCCTTTGCCGGAGTCCGGTGCGGCCAAGCCCAAGCTGCGCAAGAGCGACAAGCCCGAGGAGGCGGAGAAGGCAGAGGAGCCTGCTGCCGCAGAGGCTCCTGCGCCGGCTGAGTCGGCCGCTGAGGAGGCTCCAGAAGCCGAGGCCCCGAATGCAGCGCCGGCTGAGCCTGCCGCTGCCCCAGAGCCCGCTCCTGAGGCTGAAGCTCCAGCTGCAGTCGAGCCGGCTGCCGAGGAAGCACCTGCTCCGGCAGCCCCCGCTGAGTAGTAGCTCACGCGAATGCAAAAAAGGGGGGACACCTTATAAGGTGTCCCCCGTTTTTTATGCCAAAAAGGGGACAGGTACCGTTTGGGGGTACGGACAATGCCAAATTGGGCAAATTGGGGACAGGTTCCGTTTGGCAATGCCAAAAGGGGACAGGTACCGTTTGGCAATGCCAAATTGGGGACAGGTACCGTTTGGCATTCACGTTAAAATAGGGGTATGCAGAATATCCCTGTCGACCATATCCGCAATTTCTCCATCATCGCCCATATCGATCATGGTAAATCGACCTTGGCTGATCGCATTTTGGAGCTGACCGGCACCATCGCTGAGCGCGACATGCAGTCGCAGGTGTTGGACAACATGGAGATCGAGCGCGAGCGTGGCATCACCATCAAGTCCCAGACGGTGGCGATCCGCTACCAGAGCCGCCCGGACGGCCCTGGCCAGGGTGACGCCTACCTCTTCAATCTGATCGACACCCCCGGCCACGTCGACTTCTCCTATGAGGTCTCGCGGGCCCTCGAAGCCTGCGAGGGCGCCATCCTGGTGGTCGACGCCGCCCAGGGGGTGCAGGCCCAGACCATCGCCAACACCTACTTGGCCGATGCTGCCGGCTTGACCATCATCCCCTTCCTCAACAAAGTCGACCTGCCCGGCGCCGACGTGGCTCGGGCCAAGCACGAGATCGAGGAAGGGCTGGCCATTCCGGCCGCAGACGCCCTTGAGGGCTCGGCCAAAACCGGCCTAGGCGTGCCTGAGCTGCTGGAACGTATCATCAGCGAGGTCCCCGCCCCGGCGGGCGACCCCAAGGCGCCGCTTAAAGCCCTGGTCTTTGATTCCTATTTTGACGCCTACCGGGGTGTGATCGCGCTGGTGCGTGTGGTCGAAGGCACCCTCAAAAGCGGCGATGGCGTCACTTTCATGGCCGCCGGTCTCAGGGCCCAAGCCGAGGAGATCGGTCTGCGCGTGCCCGCCCATCAACCCTGCGAGCAGCTTGAAGCCGGCGAGGTCGGCTACCTGATTTGCTCGATCAAAGACCCCAAGGCGGTCCAGGTCGGCGACACCGTGACCCAGAGCGCACATCCCGCCGAGGCGCCCCTGGCGGGCTATCAGGCGGTCAAGCCGATGGTCTACACCGGGCTTTTTCCGGTCGAATCCGACCAGTATGAGCCCCTGCGCTCGGCCTTGGACAAGCTCACCTTAAACGACCCCTCGCTGGTCTATACCCCGGAGAGCTCTTATGCGCTGGGCTTTGGTTTTAGAGTCGGCTTCCTCGGGCTCCTGCACATGGAGGTGGTCAAGGAGCGGCTCGAGCGCGAGTACCAGCTCGACCTGATCGCCACTGCGCCCAGCGTCGAGTACCGGGTTTATACTACCGCCGGGGAGAGGCTGGAGCTGCATTCGCCCCAGGATCTGCCCGATCCCGCGAGCATCGAGCGGATCGAGGAGCCTTGCCTCAAGCTCAAAATCATCACGCCGCCGGACTACATCGGCGCCATCATGGAGCTTTGCCAACAGCATCGCGCCAGCTACGAGAACATAGTTTACCTCTCGCCGACCAGCGCCGAGATGCATTGGCGGATGCCGCTGGCCGAGCTGATCCTCAACTTCTACGACGGCCTCAAATCAGGTAGCCGCGGTTTTGCCACCATGGACTACGAGCTGGACGGCTACCAGGAGAGCAAGCTGGTCAAGCTGGACATCCTAATCGGCGGCAAGGCGGTCGACGCGCTCAGCCTGATCGTACCTGCCGAACAAGCCCAGGGCAAGGGCGGTGCTTTGGCTAGTAAGCTTAAGGCGATCATCCCGCGCCAGCTCTTCGACGTGCCGATCCAGGCGGCGGTGGGGGGGCGGGTGCTGGCCCGCCAGACCGTCAAGGCCCGGCGCAAGGACGTTCTGGCCAAATGCTACGGCGGCGACATCAGCCGCAAGCGCAAGCTCTTGGAAAAGCAGAAAGCCGGCAAGAAGCGGATGAAGCAGATCGGCAACGTGGAGCTGCCCCAGGAGGCTTTCCTGGCAGTGCTCCAGACGGATTAAGAATGCCAAAAAGGGGACAGGTACCGTTTGGCAATGCCAAATTGGGGACAGGTCTTTTTTGGCAATGGCAAAAAGGGACAGGTACCGTTTGGCACCGGGGACAGGTACCTTTTGGCTTTCCTTTTGGCATTGGATGTATCAAATGAAACGTCCCTTTGATACATTTTTGGCTCCGATGGCTGGGGTCAACGACTTCGCTTTCCGTCTGATCTGCAAGGAGCAGGGGGCAGCCCTCACCTATAGCGAGATGGTGAGTGCGCGCGGGCTCGCCAGTGGCAATGCCGCCACCCGTGAACTGCTTTTCGCCCTGCCCGAGGAGGGGCCCCTGGCGGTGCAAATCTTCGGCCACGAGCCGGCCCTGATGGCTGAGCAGGCGGCCTGGATCGCAGCTGACTTCAAGCGGCGGGGCCAGGCCCTCGCCCTGATCGACATCAACATGGGCTGTCCGGCACGCAAGATAATCAAACATGGCGACGGCGCGGCCCTCTTGACCCACCCCGGCCTTGCCCCGGACATCGTCAAGGCCTGCCGCCAGGCTTTGCCCGACACGGTTCCGCTCACTGTTAAGTTTCGCAAGTTCGACAAAATTCGCCATTTTGGGTTTGCCCCGGAAGCTTTTATGCCACGACAGGTGGGTGAAGAAGAGATCCTGAATCAAGTTCAGGATGACCTGCTTTCGGGGACACCCTATAGAGTGTCCCCATCGTCTTGGGAACACTCTATAGGGTGTCCCCGGGTCGAGGAATCTCGGGCTGATGCCAACGCCGAGGCCCGGGCCGCCGAGGCGACCCTGCATTTCGCCCAGGACCTCGAAGAGGCCGGAGTGTCGGCAATCGCCCTGCATGGCCGCAGCGCCCGCCAGATGTACCAGGGCCGGGCCGACCGCGAGCTGTTCGGCATGGTCGCACAGACCCTCTCTATCCCAGTGGCTGCTTCCGGCGACGTTTTCAGCACTGACGATATTGCTGACTATTTGTCGCGCGGAGCCGCCGCCGTGATGGTGGCGCGCGGCGCCCGGGGCAACCCTTGGATCTTCAGGGGAGAGCCGCCCACCTTGGAGGAGCGTTTCGCGGCCTGCCGCCGCCACTTGGAGCTGCTCGCGGCTTACCAACCGCAGCATCTGATCACGCTCAGACGGCATTTCGCCTGGTATTTCAAGGGTGTGCGCTCGGCCTCGGCTTTGCGTGTAGGCCTCAACCAATGCAGTTCGGCGGCCGATTTTGGACGGGTTCTGGATGAATACGAAGAGGCCCTGACGGCAGGCGGCCAGGCAGCTGCGACGCAAGCAGGCAGCGCGCCGACGGCGGGGCAAACGGCTCGGCCTGATCCCACCTCTCTGGAGGGGGTCGGCTAGAATGCCTGCCAAAACCGCTAGCTCCGTCCCGCCCTGGCAGTCTTACCAGGCGCTTTATATCCATGTGCCCTTCTGCAAGACCCGCTGCCGTTATTGCGATTTCGCAAGCGAGGCGATGGAGGCAGGCGGCCCGGCGGCCCAGGTGCACATGGACACTTACGTGGACGACCTGGTCTTGCAGCTTAGGCGGGCGGCCAAGGCCGGCGAACTAGCCCAACTCAGCACCGTCTATATCGGCGGCGGCACCCCCAGCTACCTGGGCGGCAGACGCTTGACCGAGCTGCTCTACACCCTGTCGCTGACACTCGACCTGGCGCGTATCGAGGAGCTGACCCTGGAAGCCAATCCCGACTCGCTCACGCCGGCGCTGGTGCGTGACAGCTTTGCTTTGGGGGTCGACCGCTACTCCCTGGGCGTGCAGAGCTTCAACGACCGCGAACTGGCCGCACTGGGCCGGCCCCACGACGCCACGCAGGCCCGGGCGGCGATCCGGCTTATCGGCGAGCGCCCGGCCAGGTTGTCGATCGATTTGATGTGCGGCATTCCCGAGCAGAACATGACCAGCTGGCAGGCCAGCCTGGCCGAGGCAACCGCGCCGGAGCTTGAGGTCTCCCATATCAGCGTCTATCCGCTGGAGCTACATCCGGCGACGCCCTTGGGGCGGGCGGCAGCGGCAGGAGAGGTGGCGCTGCCGGATGAGGATATGGTGGCGGACATGTTGGCCTATGCCGCTGACTATTTGTCACGGCAAGGTTTTCGCCACTACGAGATCGCCTCCTATGCCAAGCCTGGCCAGGAGAGCCGCCACAACAGCGCCTATTGGACTGGCCGGCCTTATTTGGGGTTGGGACGCGGGGCCTGGTCAATGCGCCAGCGCGGGTTGGCGGCAGAGGTAGGGGCGGGCACCGGAGGGCGGACCCTGCTGCGGGAGCGTTGGTGTGACGGCAAGCTACAAGAAAGCGTCGTAGGCGCCGAGGCCGTGGCCCGCGAAGATGCCATGTTGGGCCTGCGCATGGCGCAGGGGATCAGCGTGGCCGCCCAGCCGGAGCCGATCCGGCAGGTCATGTCCCAGCAGATCGCGCGCGGGCTGGTGGTCGAGGAGGACGGGCGTTACCGCTTGAGCCGGCGCGGGCTCTTCATGGCCAACGAGGTCTTCGCTAGCCTGCTTTGAGGTCTGACGCGATTTGCTATAATAGTCAGACCTTGACCGCCTGCGTCTTTGCGCGGGCCACCGGACGCAACGTGCGCGATTAGCTCAGGGGGAGAGCGCTGCCTTCACACGGCAGAGGTCGTTGGTTCAAACCCAACATCGCGCACCAGGTTTCTGATTATTCCTTAGATGACAAAATGCCAAATCGGGGACAGGTTCTTTTTGACATCCTTTTTGGTTTTCTAAATAGCTTTCACCCTTTCGGGGACACTCTAAATAGCTTTGAAATGCCCCACGCATAAGTGGATGGTAGCTAGGCTATTTTAGGTGGCCCCGATATGGGAGGAGTTATGTTTTTCTTAAGGAAAAAGTAAGAGTAAATTAAGACCGCCTGGGTATAAAAGAATCCGGCCTTATGTGCCTAGATGCGTGGGTATGCCTTTTGCGTAAGACCCGGAGCAATCATGCTCCCCTGATCCTTACGAAGGAGGTGAGATCCATGGACTTAGTAACAATGCTCGAGCATGTGGGCAAAGTCATTTTGACCTTGGCAAGGGCGGCGCGAACGGTCGCCAGCATCTGGCAGGTCTGCCAGAAAAGAAAACGCCGCGAGGCGGCGTTTTCTAAAATTCCCTGGCATACCCACCGTCTGTACGGTGCATAAGGCCTTTCCTTGATTATAACCGCTTGGCGTGGTCTGGTCAACAAAGTGCTGAACGGAATGTCAAAAAGAACCTGTCCCCTTTTGGCATTCCCTTTTGGCATTGGCACTGAATGCCAAACGGTACCTGTCCCCAATTTGCCTACTTGTCCCCAATTTGGCAGCCGAATTGGGGGGATAGTCCCATAAAACCACTACAAATAAAATTAGTGGTAAAATACGCGAAAACGCAAGGCATGGTCTGAGCCATGCCGGATAAAGAGGGAACCTAAACGAGACAAGCGCGTAAACAAAAGACTTTCGGTCGCGCGCGACGAAAGTCACACGGGCTGGTGTTGCGGCCACGTCTGGTCATGTTCGCCTTGCTCAGCTTGGCGGTCGTGGCCGCTCTGCTTTTCGACTTACACAGCTGGCGCCAGCCGCTGAGCTTTGCCGCTGACACCGCCACGTTATCAACCTCGCCGAGTTCTGGGCCGGCGGCCGGGGGCACTACGCTGACCGTCTCGGGCTTAAGTTTTCCGGCCTATCAGACCTCGGATTACGTGCAGACCGGCACTGATGGCGCGACTCTAGTCGCGATGTACGACGCGCGCAACAACGCCGGGACAATGGATAACCCGGAGCATACCCAGTCCTCGACGACCTGGAACGATTTGGCGGAGGGTAGCGCTGGCGCCCTTCAGAACACCTATATTTATACTCAGGGGGGGGGCGTTACCGCTGGCCCCGCTTCGATTGATTACGGAGACGACGACAAGGATGCAGCGGCCGTCTATGATGGCAGCCAGCATCAATATGCGCAGTCCAGCGGACAAGCCGAGTATAGTCAAGGCACCTACGTTGTTGCAGAAGCCCGTTATAAAGTCGACTCCAGCTATACACGAAATGTTGTCTATAACTTCTCTCCAGCGAGCGAATCTATCTACGGTACTTCTGGAAACCCCTGGGGAAATCTAATGACTGGAATCTTCGCGGCCAAGACCAATACCACCTCAGTGCTAGCAACTAATGTGTCTCAGGGTTCGAACTCTAATGAACAAGGCTGGGTCAACACGGCTTTCGTAGGATCTGATGAACAGTATACTAGTCGCGACTACCAGCCTCCTGATGGCATTAGCCTGACCGACTATGCAACCCACACCAACACCTTCAGCCAAGCATCTAACGGTCAGACCAAAAATACGACCTATGCCTATGTCAACGCCAGCAACTCGCTTCCTCTCTATGACGACCCCGGTAGTGGCAAGGCTCCGTCGAGCATGACGGTTGACAATGACAGTGTGTCTCCAGGGGACTTCGCTAGTAATTCATACCTTTGGATCAATTGTCTTGGCATAGATACTGTTAACGTTTCGTCCGAGAAGTATATTGGCGGCGGCACCCTCTCGATCCAGAACCTGCGCTTCTATGCTTTCACCTCTACGCCGACCACGACTGAGCTCAATGATTTGACCGCCACAAACTACGCCGTCGACAACGCCCGCTACGGCTCGGCCCAAGACCTCAACAGCTCAGGGCTTAAGGTCAAGCTGGGCAGCGAGACCTTCTCGGGTAGCGCACTCACGACCGATGTAGCGGCTGCGACCACCACCTTGGTCACGCCATCGCTGGCCGCCCTCAACTCTGCCGGTGGTACCAGCTACAGTGCAGGGCAAGCGATCCCGCTCGCGATCTCCTATGACAGCGGTGCCACTTGGACAAGCGCGGGGGATTTCACCTATACTCCCGCGTATCAGTCGATCGGCTTCAAGTATTACACGCAAAGCGGCGGGGTGGGGCAGATCACTCCTTCGCAGAGCAGCGGCTATAGCGGCTCTGCCGACGTCAGCGAGAACGTGACGACCTGCGTGGCCACCATCAAGAGCTCCGGTAGCTACTACCTCGAGACCGACGTGGATTGGACGGGGCCGGCCGCAGACGGTGACACCCCGGATAGCTCAAGCGCTGCGCCGCCGCCGACCGCCCAGCACTCGCTCGAGGTCGCGGCGGGTGCCGTAGTCACCCTCTATGTCGACGCGAACGACGTCTCCTTAGAGCAGGGCGCCGATAGCGGCCTACCTGGTATCAAGCTCGACAGCGGAGCCAGTCTCACCCTGGACGTCGGCAGCGGGCTCACTATGACCGCGGTCGGCGCTGCGGGAGATGCGAGCACCACCTCACCCACCACCAGGGCGGGGATCAGCGTGCCGGCCGGTTGCACTTTTACAGCTAAAGGTAAGGGCAGTCTCACCGCCAAAGGCGGCGACATCTCTTCTAGCGCTGGTAATGACGTCCCGACGACTGGTAGCGAAAACTTGGCTACTGGCGCCGGCATCGGCGGCGACGCCTTCGAGAACGCTGGCTCTGATACGAGCGTCGGGAGCATCGATTTGACGGGCAGCCTGCAGGTCACGGCCACTGGCGGCGCCATCGGTTCAAAAGAAGATGCGTCTGATAATTGGAGCGATGGGGCAAAAAGGGGGTTTGGCGGCTCCGGCGCTGGCATCGGCGGCGGTGGGTCCAACGGAACGGCTGCTGGCCACGCCTATGACGGCAATATCGCGATCTCAGATGAGGCCTCCGTCACAGCCGAAGGTGGTTGGTCTGACCACCGTAGTGGCGCCGGCATCGGCGGCGGCGGCTTCTCATATTGCGAAGCGGACGACAGCTCGACGGGGCATAGCCTCGATGTCGCTATCAGCACTTCAGGCACGGTCTTTGCGCAGGGTGGTGACGCCAACTACGACATCGGGGCCGGTATCGGCACCGGCGCCGAATACACCGATAATCTCCAAGACGCCCTGCCCGCCAGCATTAAAATTTCAAGTGGTGATGTTTTGGCCAAAGGCGGGCAGTCGAGGAACCGCGGCGCCGCGGCCGGGATCGGTTGGGGTGATGTTTTCGATAGTGGGAGTCAAACCCTCCCCGGGCCCGAAGTCAATATCTCTGGTGGTACGGTGGTCGCTCAGGGCAGCACTTGGGACGCTGACAGGCAAGTCGACGGAATCGGCGCCCCCTGTGGTGGGAGTACTGGGAAAAAGGAGACCTTGACCGATTTCTCCTGCAGCATCTCCGGCGGCAGCGTGCTCGCCACCAACCCCAACACCTCGCCGGCCACGGCCAACGCCATTTACGCCCAGCCCACCGCGAGCGCGGGCGGCGGCGCGGCGCTCTATCCGGTCTACGTGGCAAGCCAGCTACCCACAGACGCGCAGGGCGACCTGGCCAGCACTAACGGGGTGGTCTTCAACGCTGGGTCTTATTCTGCCACTAGCGCCGGCTGGGTGGGAGAGGGCAGCCTTGACTACAGCGCCGCCGACGACAGCACTCAGACGGCGACCTTCGACCCGGTGCCGAGCGGCACCACCCAGGTGGCCTGCCAAGTCGACGCGGTGATGTGGCTTCCCGCGGATAGCAGCGCCAACGCGACCGCGATCAGTGCAAACGGCGCCTTTAGTAGCGCCTCGGCGCTTAGGGCGAGCGTCACCGCGACCAACAGTCCCGATCAGAAAGCGGTCACGGCCGGCACCACGATCGTGCCCGGCCAGGCTTCACTGGGCTACGTCTTCTACTATATACCCTCCTACGTCGGCTATACCGTCTCGCCTACCACTGGCGTGAGCGCCGACGAGAGGGACAACACCCTGACCATCGCGCCGAGCGCCGATGCCACCTACACCATCTCCGACGATAGCGGCTGGGGCGACCTCAAGGACGGCAGCGACAGCGCAGACGACGCGCTGCCCGACCACCGGGTCGTGATCGCGCCCACCGCTGCAGGTGTCACCGTCACTCTGCAGGTGGTGGGCGATACTACGGCTGAGCCCGAGTACGGCACGGCGGACGGCTCGCATAGCGCCACGCCCAGCGGCATCGCTGTCTCAGACGGGCAGAACGGTACCACACTCGACCTCGAGGTCGCGAGCGGTAAGGCCCTGCGGGTCAAGGGTAGCCAGGACGGTTCTGCTAATGGCTGGGCTGGAATCGAGGTGCCAGATGGGGCCAGCCTCGAGGTGAACGGCCAAGGCGACCTTTACGCTGCAGGCTGTGACTTGGCTCCGGCCATCGGGGGCTCCTCTGACACCGGGCAGGGCTGCGGCACTATCAATATATTATCAGGTATGGTGGTGGCGAGCGTGCCTGCGGGAAGCTACGCTGCGGCCATCGGCGGTAGCGCTAGCGCGGGCGCGGCCCCGGCTGCGGCGGGGGACGTCAACATCAGCGGCGGTGCGGTGGTCGCCTATAGTGGGGCCAGCACTGCGACGGATGGGCCTTATGATGTCGCCGCCAGTAGCCTGACCGTGTCTGACGCTGATTTTCTCTGTGTCCAGCCTGGCAGTACCGCGCCCACCTTTGCCAGTGCGGATCCCCAGTCCGCCTCTGGCACCGCCCTCTACCCTTGCTACGTCCCGGATAGCTGGGGCACGGCCGGGAGCGTCAGCGTGCCGGATGGCCAGGGCGGCAGCACGGCTTATACGGCGCCCTTGACTGACCTCGCCACTTTGCTCAATAGCGGGGTGGACGGCTTCGCGGGGTCTGCTACAAATAGTCTGACCCAGGCCGATGGCCTGGCGGCATGTCTCTGGCTTGCCGGTGCGTCTTACGATACGGGCGCCACGCCGCCCAGCTATTACGATTCCTACAGCGGCATTGCGCTGACTGATAGTAGTAGTTCGGACATCACACCGGTTTCAGGCCTGCTCGCCAACGTCGACGCCCTCTATAAACCCTACACCGCCTTGCCGGACGCGGCGGGCACCGCCACCTATGACCAGACCAACTTGGTGGAGGCGCCGAGCCTTAGCCTTTCTGGCGGTAAGCCCCTGCTCAAGCTTGACCCCAGCGCCGAGCAGGTCGCAGAACAGGCCACCTTGGGGGCGGTGAGCGATCAGACCTGTAGCTCAAACCTTGCCAACGGCTACGAACTTGAGGCCTGTGCCGATAGCGCCACTAGCCTTGCCGGCGTGGCGGGTACGCAGTCGGCGGGCCAGAGCGTGGCTGGGCTTGCCCAGGACGGGGCCTTGAGCTATCCCGGTAGTGATGGCGGGGTCTGGGCTTATCTTTTAGATGATGGCGACTATAGCGACGTCAGCCAGATCAGTGCCTGGTGGGCGCCGAGCCTGAGTGGCGCCAGTGGGCAGGACTTGGCCTGGACACACCCCACTTTGGCCGCAGGGCGCAGCGCCGACCTCTGGGTGGCCCTTAGGGTCAGCGCCAACCAGGTGCCTGGCGCCTATGTCGGTAAGGTCGATTTGACCCTGAGCCCGGGGCTTTGAGCTGCAGTGCCAAATTGGGGGCTGTCTCCACTTGGCATTTGGCGGTTAGGAAATGATAATTGGGCAGTATAGTGCCCAAAAATGAGCTATACTGCGCAAATTGGGGACAGGTAAGCAACAATGGGGCGCCTATCTGGCGAGGAGAGATACCCGTGTTATAATGGACACACTTGGTTTGAGAGGACGTCTAGTGCCTATTATCTCGTATTTTTTTGGCATCCGGATCAGGATTCGTTTTGAGGATCACAATCCGCCGCATTTCCATGCCGAGTACCAAGGAGCTGCGGCAAGCTTTACTATGGACGGCGAGGTGCTCGCCGAGAACAAAAAAGCGATTCCGGGCAAGCAGAAAGCTCTGATAAAAGCATGGGCGCTCATCCATCAAGACGAGTTGGATGACATTTGGCAGATGTGCCAAGAATCTGGGGAGGTGTTTAAAATTGAAGGACTTAGCTAAAGATATAAGGCGCACTTGGAACCCCGACTTACGGATCATCTCGCTTAAGGCGAACGATGACTGGACGTTGGACTTAAGCTACGACAATGGTGACCGCCTGCGTTTTGACTTTAGACCATATCTCGAACACCCCTGGTATGCGAAGCTGCGCAACATCGAGTGCTTCAA
Source organism: Coriobacteriales bacterium (assembly GCA_031263025.1). Taxonomy (GTDB): domain Bacteria; phylum Actinomycetota; class Coriobacteriia; order Coriobacteriales; family UBA8131; genus JAISGO01. The sequence goes on along the minus strand of JAISGO010000045.1, from coordinate 7,349 downwards.
GCAGGCGCAGATCGACTTTGACTCCGTTGCTTGGCCCGGCGATACGGACATCGCACCAGAGACTCTCTATGAAGAGGGAAAATCCCTTAAGTAACCACAAAAGATCTGCTTGACCCCTATAAAAAAATGGACACGCTGCAATATGCCATTTGTATCCGGTTTGTTTGCGGGTGCGCTGTGCGATAGGCTAAAATAACATAAAAGGCCCCACGCACCGTGTCAGACGGTGGGTATGCCTGGAAAATTGTGCGAAAACGTCGGCTAGTGCCGGCGTTTTCGCTTATCCTGGCATAACTGCCAGATGCTGGTGGCTGTTCGCGCCGCCTTGACTATGGTCGCAAGTATTGCCAAAAGGGGACAGGTCATTTTTGGCATTTCTGCCTACTTGTAAGCAATTGGTAAGCAATTGCCAAAAAGAACCTGTCCCCAATTTGGCATTGCCAAATGGTACCTGTCCCCAATTTGGCAATTGCTTACAAGCAGGTAGGGCGGGGATAGGTTAATATGTAGACCGGGCGAAAAAGCGGCCTGAAAAGATGCTTACACACAGGTAGAGTAAGCAAAACGCAACGCATAAGTTGGAGCTTTGCAGGTAGAATAATAGAAGTTTCAAATTTGTGCCAATTAAGACAACACAAAACTCTAAAAAGTACTACACTGAGTCTGTTTTAGAAGTGGCGATCCTGCTTCCATACGCTGAGTTGTTGTGGGAGGGTCGCGTATTTGAAGGAGGTGACCCTTATGGGATCACACACGTTTAGTGCCAAGACTAAACATACGGCTGCGGCCTTCGTCGCCATTGTCGTTACGTTAGCCATGGCCTGCAATTTTATGTTCTTGGCTAAGCCCAAGGCAGCGTTCGCCGCTGACCCGGTGGCAGGCAATGCCGTGGTGGGGCCTAATGGCTTCACGATTACGGTGAACGGCGCATCTGCGAATGGCCTGAACACGACCCTGGCGTTTGGGTATGCCCATACGACGAGCACCGGGCCGACCTCCTGGAATGCATCGAGCATGCTCAAGCCGACCGCGGCCACTAGCGGTACGGTCACGACTTACACTTTCCCCAAGACGGACGCGAATGGTAACCCAATCGAAAGTGATTCACTTTACTATCGTATCGTTAATACTGGTACCTATGGCTCTGCCGCAGGCGATGTACAGTCTGGTGTTTATCCCACGGATTTCTCAATCAAGTGGAATAACGATGATAATCCGACAATGGATAATGCGCTCATCCAGCAGGGTCAAATCGGTACGAACAACGACTATGTGATGGGTTGGAACAACGATTTCTCTCCGGCTGATGTGTATGATTCCGAGACTGCTCCTGCTCCTAACACCAACAAAATCGCCCAGCCTAGTGATACTGCTGCGCAGAAGAGCCCTTTCACGAGTTTTGATAACTTCGGCGGTACAATTGCAGAAACTTTGGCGACCGCCTCTGGCGACAGCAGCTGGCCGAATCAGTCAGTGACGCGCGATCAGAAAGAAGACCTTTCGGCCATCAGCATCAGCCTAAGCAACGGTGCGCCCTTGCTGACTCCTTTCACTGTTTCCTATCGTGATTTCACTGGTACGAAGGCCTCGACCGCTGGTCAAGTTACTCTACATACTGGCGATACCTTGGCCACGGTGGATGCGTCCGCCCTTGCTGGCTATGCTTTTGTGGGCTGGGACAACGAGCCTTACAATGACGGAACTGGCCACCCCAGTTCGGAAGATGGGAATTACACTTCTGCTCCGGATTTCCTGCCTAGCCGCACGATTGAGAGTATCAATCAGTCGGCCGCAAATGCGGAGTATCCTGGGGATGGTAAAGACTTTGCCAGTCTTGACGGCAATACTAGTGATACCCCGACTCCAGTTACCCCTGCTTTCCAAACCGTGACAGGTGCGCCGAGCCTTCCTTACACTGAACCCATTGCACAGTTTATTTCGCTTTATGAGTCTTACAACTCGATGAAATACGTGCTTGATGTCATTCCGGCTACTCAGTATGGTTTGACCCAGGACGTCACCCTGTCCTACACGACGAGTGCTACTCCGACTGCTGCGGGTACTGCATGGCTGCCCTTGGGTAGTACCTCAGGTGCTGAGAAAACTTTCAACGCGCCAGCTAGCGCAACTTACATTTCCTTTAGCAGCACTGCTACCGGTAAGGACATGAAAGCTGGTCTCTATCCGACCGAGCTCCAAGCTGTTGCCACTTCGGCAGCGTCACCGGCACATCCTACGGTCGAGACCAAGGACGTGACATATCTGCAGGACAGTCCCTGGCTTAAGAACATTGGCCAGATTTGGAACGACAACGCTGTTCAGACTAGCAACTTGACCTGCGGTTGGAACACCACTGTGTCTCCGGCCGATGCCGCTAAGGGTGGTGCTTTCAGCCAAAATGGTTTGGTCAGTAGCAAGAATATCATTAATACGAACAATCTTAGTTATACTTTCGCTTCTGGAGCCCTTACTGCTTCATACAAGGTGACCTTGACCAATCTTGCCCCGACCTACTTTGACTACAACATCAACTACAAGGACAACGCAGGTGACGCAGCCGTCGCCGGCGCGCCCACCAGCCAGGCTTCCGGCGCCAACTTCTATGCTGCCGCCAACCCGACCGATGGAACCTTTGTGGGTTGGGCCAAGGCCACCGGTGCCAGCAAGGCTGACTACACCACCTCGGACACCATCGACACACTCTTCGGTTCTTGCGACCAGGCTGCGGCTTTCTCCAAGAGCACTTATACCGCATCCGTGAACGGTACTACTTACACAACCGACCGCGTCCTGTTGAACACCCCGGCCGCCGCGACCGTCTACGAGGTGGCTTCGGCCAATCCTCCGGCGCCGGCCACTAAGGGCGACCTGCAACTGTCCGACTTCAGCTGGGATCATGTCGATACCTACAACGGCCTGCACCAGCAAGCCAACGTCTCCTGCGACCAGTCCGGCGCAGGCGCCATCACCACCTACTACGTGACCGCTGGCTCCACCGCCAAGACCACCTCTTGGCCCAAGGCCGCCAACCGCTACACGGTCTACATCGAGACCGCTGCCTCCGACACTTACAACGCTTTCCCGCTGACCGAGCTCGGCACCTACACCATGCAGGTGCACAAGACCGGTAAGCCCAAACTGACTGCCGGCAACAACAAGCTGACCGTCTCCTGGAAGAACTCCTCGACCAGCGGCAACAACGTCTCTTACTACCGCGTGTACTACAAGGTCTCCGGTGGTAGCTGGAAGTACAAGACCTATCAGTCCAACAGCACCGACAAGGTCACGCTGTCCGGTCTGAAGAACAAGAAGAAGTACTCGGTGAAGGTAGTCGCTTATCGCTCCGTCTCCGGTACCGACCTCTCTGCCACTTCTAGCACGGCGAGCAAGACTACGAAGTAGTTGTAGGCTTCACCGTCTGGCTTGTTTGGGGAGCGATTCCCAAAGGTCAAGGAGGGGCGCCCGTAAGGGCGCCCCTCCTGCTTTTGTAAGGCTAGCGGTTATGTTTTTCTTAAGGAAAAAGTAAGGGCAAATTAAGACCGACCTGCTATAAAAGAATCCGGCCTTATATGCCAAGATGCGTGGGTATGCCTTTCAAGTGAGACCTGGGAGCGATAACGCTCCCCTGATCCTTACGAAGGAGGTGAGATCCATGGACTTAGTAGTGATGCTCGAGCATGTGGTCAAGATTCTCTTGACCCTCGCGAAAGCGACGCGAACGGTCGCCAGCATCTGGCAGGTCTGCCAGAGAAGAAAACGCCGCTAGGCGGCGTTTTCTAAAAACCAATTTGGCATACCCACCGTCTTTGCGGTGCATAAGGCCTTTCCTAGATTATAGCCGCTTGGCGCGGTCCGGTCAACAAATTGCCAAAAAGAAAGTCAAAAGGGACCTGTCTCCAATTTGCCATCCACTATCCCGGGGACACTTAAAATTAGAGTGTCCCCGGGATAGTGGAGGCTATTTAATTCCAAAAAGAGCCTGTCCCCGATGAGCATATCCCCGATGAGCATAGCTGAGGCCCTTGCGCTGTGGCACATGCTAAAATCCTGAAATGAAAAATGGTGCAATCATTATTCCTGCAGGAGCCTATCCAGCCGTACATGAGATTGAGACGGCCAAAATCCTTGCGAAGTTCGGTCACCATGTTGAGTTTCTCGTTCCAAACCGCACCAAAGGCGTTAAGACGCCGGACATTATCATGGACGGGCTTGCGTGGGAAATTAAATCACCGATTGGTAAAAGCCGTAGTACGATTCAGCATGCCATAAAACGGGCAGGCCATCAAGCACATAACGTCATCCTTGATTTACGTAGAATCAATCTTGAACAGAGCGTTGCGATATCTGAAGCGCGGCGACAGGTAGCGGCGAGCAGGAGCATCCAACGTTTGCTCGTGGTCACATTCTCGGGCAAGACGGTGACTTTTTTTTGATTGCAGGTTAAAATATGCGGAGTTAAGGGGGACGCCAGTGCTGTAATGCACAGGCCAGCCCCCTTCTTCTTTTGCCTAGAATGCCAGTGTGGCGAATAAACGGATTCTCTGATATGCTCAAGGGCTATAGGACATCAGAAGATGCCCAGCCAGAGGCAGAGGTATTTGAGCGCAGCATAGCAGGCCACGCCGACGATGATGCAGAGCCAAAGCGACTTGGTCTTGCGCCCGACCAGTGCGACCGGGATGAGGGCAGCCAGGGGGATCAGATTGGCCACCCAACCGGCCTGCCAGTTCTCGGGTTTGAAGAGGTCGCTTGCCACCAAGGCGGCGAAAGCGGCTGGCGGGATGTAGGCCAGGGCTTGCTTGAGGGCCGGCGGCAGGGACTTGCCGCCGAAGAGCAACACCGGCAGCACCCGGGCGCCGACCGTACAGAGAGCGGTGATCGCAAGCACGATGGCAAAAGTCGTCCAACTCATCGGCGGGCCTTGCGTCTGCGGGGACAAATTGGGGACAGGTCATTTTTGGCATTTTTTCTGGAATGCCAAAAATGACCTGTCCCCAATTTGTCATTTGCCAAAAAAGACCTGTCCCCAATTTGCCCATTTGGCACATTTGGCATTCTGCGCCCCCGCCAATGGGAGGCGGCCACGCCACAGGCCACGCCGGCGAGCGCGCCGACGAAGACCGCTAAGTTGGATAGGCCGAGCAGTTTGAAAGCGACTACCGTTAGCACCGCGCCAGCGGCCGCGGCCAGTGCTGGCCTGGTCAGCTTCTGCATGAGAAAGAGGCAGGTGAAGATGGAGGTCATGGCGAATCCGGCGATGGCGGTGTCGATGTTGAGCACGCTGCCGATGGCGGCGCCTGCCACGCAGGCCACGATCCAGGTGGCCTGCGAGCAGCAGCTCACGCCAAAGGCCTGCCAGCTCGACCAGCGGCCATGCTCGAAACGGGTGATATTGACCCCAAAGCTCTCATCGGTGATATTGCTGGCGGCGACGCTGGCGCGGGCCCGGCCGAAAGGGCGTAGCCAGGGCAGCAGGGCCGAGGCATAGAGCAGCTGGCGCAGATTGACCATGGAGACGGTGAGCGCGGTAGTCAGCGCGCCGGCCCCGCCCATCAGCATCGAGGGGATCATGTATTGGCCGCTGCCGGAGTAGAGGATGACTGAGAGTAGCGCGACTTGGAGCAGGCTCATGCCGGCCTTGGCCGAGAGGATGCCACAGGGCAGCCCCAGGGCGATATATCCCAACATAATCGGTGCAGCGGCGGCCAGTACCCGCCAAAAGGACAGCAGCCAGCGCGGGGGGCGGTGATGTTTGAAAGCGATTTTCACGGAACTTGTATTTTAGGGGATTGCGCTAAACTATTCAGGCAATGTCTCATCATCAAAACGAGCTCGCTGCCAGCGCAAGCACTGCATCAGCGGCCCCTACCACCAAAAAACCAAAACGCTCCCAGTTCTCCGGCAAGGTCGGTTTCATCCTGGCGGCCTCGGCCTCGGCGATCGGGCTGGGTAACCTCTGGCGTTTCCCGGCGCTGGATGCCCGCTACGGCGGCGGAGCTTTCTTGGTGGTCTACATCATCCTGGTCTTTACCTTTGGTTTTACCCTGATGACCGCCGAGGTGGCGATCGGGCGCAAGACCGGGCTCTCTGCGATCGGGGCTTTCGCGGCGCTGGGCAAGAAATACCGTATCATCGGCATCCTCGAGGCTATCGTGCCGATCATCATCACGCCTTATTACTGCGTGATCGGCGGCTGGATCTGTAAATACATCGTGGCCTTTTGTACGCCTGGCTTCGCCGACTTGGCCCAGCCCAGCTATTTCTCGGCTTTCACTGCCCAGACCGGCGAGCCGATTTTCTGGACTTTGCTCTTTGTCCTGCTCACCATGGTGGTGGTCGCGCTGGGCGTGGAAAACGGCATCGAGCGCCTGAACAAGGTCTTTATGCCCCTGCTGCTCATCTTGGGTATCGCCATCGGCATCTACTCTTTGACCATCCCCGGGGCGCTCCAGGGTCTGGGTTATTTTCTGATCCCCCACCTCTCGGACTTCAGTATCTCCACCCTGGTGGCGGCGATGGGGCAGATGTTCTTCTCGCTGTCGCTGGCCATGGGTATCATGGTCACCTACGGCTCTTACATGAAGAAGTCTGACAACCTCTCCTCCAGCGTGGCCTGGATCGAGCTCTTTGATACTATCATCGCGGTCTTGGCCGGCTTCATGATCATCCCGGCGGTCTATGCCTTCTCCGGCGCGGCCGGGGCCCAGCAGGCCGGCGCTTCGCTGATGTTCGTGACCCTGCCGCGGGTCTTCGACCTTACCGTCTTTCCCCAGGCGATCGGCATCGCTTTCTTCGTGCTGGTGCTCTTTGCCGCGTTGACCAGCGCAATCTCTTTGGCTGAGACGGTGGTAAGCATCTGCCAGGACGGGCTGCACATGCGCCGGCGCACGGCTGTGGCGGTCACGGCGATCGGGGTGGCGGTGATCGCGCTCCTGCCGACTCTGGGATCTTCGGCTCTGAGCTGGTTTAAGGTGCCGATCGGTGGGGGACAGGATATCCTGAGCTTCATGGACTTCATCTCCAATAGCGTCCTCATGCCCCTAGTGGCGCTCTTACTCTGCCTGGCGGTGGGCTGGGGGCTCAAGCCTTACTTCGTCAAGGAGGAGGTCGAGGTCACGCCGGGGGCGAAGATGGGGCGTTTTGGGCTCTTCAAGGTGATGATTAGGTTCGTCGCGCCGATCTTCATGGTGGTGATCCTGGTGGCTTCGGTGCTTTCGGCCGTGGGTGTTATCAATATCTTTAGCTGATGTGCCAAAGAGTCCCCGGTTGGTGGAGGGATGCCAAAAAGGGCAAAAAGGGGACAGGTACCGTTTGGCATTGAGAATGGGTGACAAATTGGGGACAGGTCT
>JAISGO010000033.1 GCA_031263025.1 Coriobacteriales bacterium | reverse complement strand
GCATAGGCTTGTTTGAGGACTGGGGCCGCGTCTGCGCCCGCGCCTCCGGATATCGTCCAGATACTCGAGAGATTACCGAAGAGCGCCGCAGCCAACATGACGCTCAGAAGCACGGCTACGCTGAGCTTGCCAATCCGATTCATTTGTACTGTCCCTTTCTTAAGACTTACGCAAATAATATAATATACCTTTATGAAAGACGAGGAAGGTCACGACGTGTATACGTTCCAGGAGATCATCATCAAGCTGCAACAATACTGGGCCGCCCAAGGCTGCGTGGTGCTTGAACCCTATGACAGCGAGGTCGGCGCCGGCACCTTCCACACTGCGACCACTTTGCGCTCACTTGGGCCCGACCCTTGGGCGACTGCTTATGTCCAACCTTGTCGACGCCCGACCGACGGACGCTACGGAGAAAACCCCAATCGCCTCCAGCACTATTACCAGTTCCAGGTCTTGATCAAACCTTCTCCTGACAATATCCAACAACTTTATCTTGATTCTCTGAGTGAGATCGGCATCGACTATCACAAGCACGACTTGCGTTTCGTCGAAGATGACTGGGAGTCGCCTACGCTTGGCGCTTGGGGCCTGGGCTGGGAGGTTTGGCTGGATGGCATGGAGGTCACCCAGTTTACTTACTTCCAACAAGTCGGCGGCTTCGAATGCAGCCCGACCCCGGTCGAGATCACCTATGGCCTAGAGCGCCTAGCGATGTACATCCAGGGCAAGGACAGTGTCTTTGACATCATCTGGTCCAAACCCAGCGAAGGCCGACCTTTCACTTACGGTGACGTCTTTAAGGAAAACGAAAGGGAGTTCTCGACCTATAACTTCGAGATCGCAGACACCAGGCTCTATTTCGATAATTTCGACCATTACGAGTCTGAGTGTCACCGTATCCTCGAGCAGGGCTTACCCCTGCCTGCATACGACTGTGTGCTCAAGTGCTCCCATTTCTTCAATATCCTCGATGCCCGCAAGGCAATCTCTCAGACCGAGCGGATGGGCTATATCCTGCGCGTGCGCAGTTTGGCTAAGGCATGCTGTCAAAGCTATCTGGACAACGTTGCCGCAGGGCCCCATCTGGCAAACGACCAGGCTAGCTCTCAAACCTCATCTGCCGACGTCTCGAATGCAGGGGCCGAGCCTGCCACACCGACCCGGTGGCCCAACCAAGCAAGCGACTACATTCTTGAGATCGGGGTCGAGGAGGTACCTTCCAAAGCCCTTTACAAGGCCACCCAGCAACTTGCTGAGCTTGCCACCAAGGCCCTCGACGGCGCCCGTATCGAGCACGGTGAGATCCATACCCAGTCGACTCCCCGGCGCTTGGTCTTAAGGGTCGACAAACTCGCCACCCGCACCAAGCCCCTGGTGCAGAAATTCCGCGGGCCGGCGGCTAAGATCGCCTATGACGAAGTCGGCAACCTGACCGACGCCGGCATCGGTTTCGCTCACAAGAAGGGGGTCGCCCCCGAAAAGCTAACCTGCGCTGAAGAGCACGGTACGAGCTACGTCTTCGCCGAAGTCGAGCAATACTCCAAGCCCACCCCCGAAGTATTGCCTGCCCTGCTTGAGACCGCCATCAAATCCCTAGACTGGCCTAAGAGCATGCATTGGGGCAGTGGCAAAGCAACATTCATCCGCCCGATTCGTTGGATTCTGTCGCTTTGGGGCGATCAGGTGATTCCCCTACAATACGCCGGTATCGCAGCCGGACGCGCGACTTGGGGCCATCATCTTCTGGCCAACCAGCCCTTTGAGGTGGCAGACACCGATCAATATTCGAGCGTCCTTGGCCAGGCATGGGTGGAGGGCTCGGCGAGGTTCCGCCGTCAAAAGATCGAGGCCCAGATCGGCTTGCTTGAGGAGAAGACCAACCTAGTCGCCCATCTCGAGGACGGTACCGACACCTTGGCCGAGATCGTCAACCTAGTCGAATCACCGACTACCCTAGTAGGTACTTTTGACCAACGTTATCTGCAGATACCGCCTGAGATCATCGTCGACGCCATTACCAAACACCAACGTTATCTACCCCTCTACAGCCCCGACGGCAAGCTCTCCAACCGCTTCTTAATCGTCTCCAATGGCACGCCCGCCTACGCCAGCGAGATCACCGCAGGCCATGAACGAGTAGTGCGGCCGCGCTTAGACGACGCCGAGTTCTTCTTTCAAGAGGACAAGCAGAAACCCCTTGTCGACTATGTCGATCAGCTTAAGGAAGTGGTCTTTCACGAGAAGCTGGGCAGTCTCTACGACAAGACCAAGCGCATGGTCGCCTTGGCCGGCTTTCTTGCCGACCATGAAATCGATGGTTGCAAACGAGCGGCTCTTTTGGCCAAGGCCGACCTGGTCACTTCGGCGGTCGTGGAATTCACTAGCCTCCAAGGTGTCCTCGGCTATTACTACGCACTTGCCAGCGACGAGCCAGAGGCCGTGGCAGTGGCCATCAAAGAGCACTATCAGCCACGTTTCTCCGGAGACTGCATTCCAGACAGCTACGAGGGCAAGATTGTGGCCTTGGCGGACAAACTAGACAGTCTAGCTGGTCTTTTCGCTGTGGGTGAGGCGCCGACCGGCTCGAAAGACCCTTTCGCCCTGCGCCGCTCGGCCATCGGCGTCCTCAATATCCTGCGCACCTTGCCCCAAATCGATCTAGGGCATGCCCTTGAGGCCGCCCTCTCTGCTTTCGACGCCAGGCTTGATTTTGACCACAGCGCCACCGCCGCTGCTCTGAGCACATTTCTGCTCGGCCGCCTTCAGGTCATTGCGAAGGAAGAAGGCTATCGTCCTGATACCATCCAGGCCGTGCTGGCCACTGGTGTACTCGACCCCAAGACCGTGCTCGACCGCATTGCCACCTTGGACGCCGCGCGTAAGAACGCCCCCGATGTCTTCGACGACTTGGCTGTCGCCTATGCCCGGGCCAACAACCTGCGTGATTCAGCCCTTGGCCAGGAGCTGGACTGTGCGCTTTTCACCCAACCCGAACAAGCACTCTATGACGCGACCGAAGCTGCCGAATCGCAAGTGGCTGAAGATCTTGGCTCCAATGATTACAAAGCGGCCCTCAATACCCTCGCAGCCTTGCGCGACCCCATTGACAAGCTCTTTGAGATGGTCATGATCATGGATAAAGACGACAAACTTAAGTCCAACCATCTACGCCTGCTCAACCGCTTTGTCGGAGTCTTCGCAGATGTGGCTGACTTCGGCTTGATGGCGAAGAAGTGATTCTCGATTTTCATACCCATATCTATCCACCGCAGGTGGCTACCAAGGTCATCTCCAACCTGACCCGCTATCCCATCAATGTCTATGCTGATGGGACTTTGGATGGTCTCAAGCTCCAGATGTTACAAAATGGGATCGACCGGGCGGTGCTCTTACCAGTCGCGACCAAACCAAGCCAGGTCGCTGATTGCAATGCTTTCCTAGAGCCTTATCTTGATGACGCCCTCTATCCCCAGTTCACCCCTTTCTGCACCGTACACCCCGACCACCCCGATCCAATCGGCGTGCTGCGCCAGGCCCATGCCAAAGGTTTCAAGGGAGTGAAGCTCCATCCCATCATGCAGTGCTTCCATCCCCAGGAGCGTCGTCTGATGCCGCTCTACCGGGCAATCGAAGAAGAGGGTATGATCGTGCTCTTCCATGCCGGTGCCGGCATGGACTTCGATGACATCTACGGCAGCAAAGATGATTTTGACCGCTACTATGACATGTTCCCTTATCCGCGCACAGTCTTGGCCCATCTCGGCGGCCGCCCCAACTTCCAGGAATTCCCGGCTTTCAAAGGTGATTGGCCTGGTTATATCGACACCGCGCTCTCGCCAGGCATGATGCCGGACGATTATCTGGTTGCCTTATGCCGTGATTACGGAGCAAGCAGAGTGCTCTTTGGTAGTGATAGCCCTTGGGCAGACCCCAGCGAATACCTCACTATCCTTAAGCACAGTGGTTTTAGCTCTGCGGAGCTGGAGGCGATTCTTTACGCCAATGCCGAAGACCTGCTCGCCCAAGTCAGATAAGCGATAATAGGCTTTATGGATTTAGAAGCAGCCCAAACCCGCTTGGCCGTCCTGGCCGAGATGCTCCATCTGCCTGACAAAGAGGAGCGCTTGGCCGCACTCAACCAGCGTTTCCTAGAACCGGATTTCTGGACGGCCGAACCCAAAGCGCAGCAACTCTCGATGGAAGCCGCCAGTCTGAAGAGCGAGCTTGACGACTATCACCGGGCAGTCTCGACCTTGGGCGACATCGAAGCCGCCCTCGAGCTGGCTACAGATGACCCCAGCCTTGTCCAGGAAGCCGAAGCGCAGCTGGACGAGCTCTCCGAGCAGCTCTCCCAAATCGAAGTACTCACCCTCTTTGACGGTAAATATGACGACGGCGACGCCATTCTCTCCATAAATCCCGGCTCAGGTGGCCTCGAGGCCCAGGACTGGGCGGAGATGCTACTCAACATGTACCTCTCCTATGCCCAACGCAAGGGTTGGAAAGTCGAGGTCTTGGCTGCGCCCAAGGCCGAGGTAATCGGCATCGAGAACGCTACCGTCATTTTGCGCGGCCCCCACGCCTATGGCATCCTCAAGGGTGAGACCGGGACACACCGGCTGGTGCGTATCTCGCCGACCGATGAGAAAGGGCGCCGTCATACCACCTTTGCCTCAGTCGAGGTATTACCGTTGATTCCTGATGATGTCAAAGTCGAGATCGACGACAAGGATCTGCGCATCGATGTTTACCACTCAACCGGCCACGGCGGTCAAGGTGTCAACACCACCGATAGTGCAGTGCGCATCACCCATCTGCCCA
>JAISGO010000015.1 GCA_031263025.1 Coriobacteriales bacterium | reverse complement strand
CAGGCCCAGGCCGGTGACGCCTTGGCTCAGTTCGTCTGCCTGCCCTGCGTAGCTTGGTCAAGCCTTACCCCGCAAAAGGGCGAGCGCGGCCAGGGCGGCTTCGGCTCCAGCGGTGCGTGAACCAAGCCGTGTATCAAAGGGACGTTTCATTTGATACATCCATTTGATGCATCCGCCTTCGTCATATCAATGTATCAAATGAAACGTCCCTTTGATACGATCCTCTATTCGGCGCCGTTATCCTCGGCCAGCGCCTTGGCGTAGGCCCGCCGTGAGGCGATGAAGGAGCGCGCGCGTTTCTTGCGGTTGCGCAGGCGCAAGAGGTAGTTGCCCTGGATCAGCGCCGCGCAGGCTACGGTGAGCACCGCCGCCAGTACGTAGAATGGTACATAGCTGCCGCAGCTGTCCTCGATGGCGCCGGGCATGAAGCCGAAGATCATCGAGGAGGCGGCGTAGAGCACCTGGAAGATCTGCAGGACGCGGATGTAGCTGGTCTGGCTGGCCAGGTCGGCGGCGAAGATCGAGACCCCGACGGTCGCCAGAGGCAGGCCGAAACCGCAGATCAGCATCGCGACGACGCCCCCGACCATGCCCAAGTGGGCGGCAAAACAACAGACCAGATAGCCGACGAAGATCAGGGCGAAGAAGATGAAGTTGGAGAAGAACCCGCCCAGACGATCCACCGTCTGCCCGTAGATGAGCTTGCCCACCACCAAGGCGAGCCCGCAGACCATGAGCAGGATAGCCACGCTGTCGGCGGAGGCCCCCTCCGAGGTGAAGAGGATGCCAAGATGGGCGTAGCCGGTGTTGCCCAGACAGCCCAAGAGCAGCATGGCGATGAAAGCCGGGACCAGATAGCGGTAGGGGGTGGGGTTGTGGGGGGAGGGGTGGTCGGCGCCCAAAGGACGCAGGCGGCGGCGCCTTGAGCGAATGCTGGTTGGATCAGTCTGCTGACTATTTGTAGCTCCAGGCGCCTCTCCAGCTGCCTCTTCGGCCCCGCCTGCAAAGCCACTTGTTGCGTTTGTGCCCATCGTCTGTGCCGCCCGCGCCCCTCGTCTGGCCGCGAGGCGTTCGCGCAGCTTAGCCTCGTCTTTCTCGACCGCCTCGTCCAGGGCGTCGGCCGCCTCCATCTCGAGGGCGTCCAGGTCGGTGAAGGCACGGCTCACCGCCAGGTCGTTGTCCTGCTCTTGGCGGGCGCTGTCCCGCGACTTGCTGCGCACGCTGATCGCGCAGGTCAAAGCGACCAGCGCACAGAAGGCCGCCTGCACCAAGAAGGCTAAGGTCATCGAGGAGCCCGCCGCCACCACTTGGATCAGGTAGGTGGCGAGCGGCGAGAGCACGATCGCCGAGACCCCGGTGGCCGCCGCGCAGATGCCCAAGGCGAGCGCCCGGTAGCGGGAAAACCACTGGGTGATCAGCACTGAGATAGCCACCATGCCGCCCAGGCCGTAGCTCAAGCCGGCGACGCCCGCCGCCACCGCGAAGAGGGGAAAGCTTCGGGCGAAGGCGAAGACTACGAAAGCGATCATGGTCAGAAGCACCGAGACGGTCAGACCCGCGCGTAGGCGCACTCGCTCGTAGAAGAAGGTCACCACGAACATCGCCAAGAGCGCGAAGAGGCTACGGATGGTGATCAGGAGCGAGGCCTGGGCGTCGGAGAGGCCCCCGATCGATACCAGATAGGACTGGTAGACCGAGAAGCCGGTCACCGTCATGCCCATGGTGCAGAACAAGACCAACGCTCCGACCACGCACATCACCCATTTGTATTCAAGATGCCGTTTTGCTCTCGGCACGCAAACCACGACCTTTCAGCGCATAAAAAAGGGACAGGCGCGAGCTGTCCCCGGATCTGGATTCAGTTTTCTTCTCAGCCTTTATTATAGAGCGTTGAGTCCGGGGCCTTCCGGTCAAGCTTTAGGCCGGGTACGGCTTTGCACTATAATAAGGCCGTTTCATACCATTTTGAGGAGCAAAGTCACATGTCAGGACATTCCAAGTGGGCGACCACCAAGCACCGTAAGGCGGCCCAGGACGCCAAGCGTTCGGCGCTCTTTAGCAAGCTTTCCAAGAATATCACGGTAGCGGCCAAGGTCGGTGGCGACCCCAACCCCGAGAACAACGCCTCCCTGGCGGCGGCCATCGCCAAGGGCAAGTCCTACTCCCTGCCCAAGGATAAGATCGACACCGCGATCAAGAAGGCCTTCGGCAGTGGGGCGGACAGCGCCAACTACGAGGAGGTCGTCTATGAGGGTTACGGCCCGGCCGGCATCGCCATCTACTGCGAGGCCCTGACCGACAACCGCAACCGTACCGCCGCTGATGTGCGCAGCGCTTTCTCACACCGCGGCGGCAACCTCGGCACCACTGGCTCGGTGGCATTCCAGTTCGAGCGCAAGGGCCAGATCACTATCGAGAAGAAGCAGCTGCCCGACGAGGACGAGCTGATGATGGCGGTGGCTGACGCCGGTGGCGATGACTACCAGGACGGCGGCGACGACTGGGTGATCATCACCACGGTAAACGAGATGATGAACGTGGAGAAGGCCCTCGAGGCCGCCGACATCGAGGTCAAGGGCTATGAGCTAGTGATGGTGCCGACCAACCCGACCGACGTCTCGGTTTCCGACGCCAAGAAGGTGATGGGCCTGGTCGACCAGCTCGAGGAGCTCGAAGACCTGCAAAATGTTTACCACAGCATGAAGATGACCGAGGAGATCGAAGCCGCCCTCGATGAGGAATAAGCTAGGGAAGCCTTGATTAGCGCATTTGACGTTCGGATTTCAGCTCATTTACGATAGTAAACTTCGCCTCATCCTCGCGCCAGCTGCATTTAATCAGGACTCCCCTAGCAAAGAACATGATGATAGCGTACAAAAAAAGGGCACCTTACAAGGTGTCCGTTTGACTTAGTTGCGATTGCCCCCGATTGCTCCAGGCTTTTCGTTTATGAACGCTGAGTCCACACAGATCCTCTCCGCCTACCTGGCCTACCTCGGCGTCGAACAAGGCGCCGCCGCCAACACCGTTCAGGCCTACGCCCGTGACCTGCGCCGTTATCTGCACGACCTGGCTGACCATGGCTGTGCCTGTTTTGCGGATATCGACAAGGCCAGGATCGAAAGCCATTTGCAGGGCCTCTACGCCGCGCATTATGCCCCCAAATCAATCGAGCGTGCTCTTGCCGCGATCAAGGGCCTGCACAAGTTCGCTTTCCTCGAAGGCTATAGCGAAAGTAATCCGGCTGCCCGCTTGCGCGGCCCCAAGACCCCTCGCACCCTGCCGCGCACCCTGAGCGTCGAGCAGGTCACAGCGCTACTCGACCAACCCTTTGCTGGCAACGCCCCGGGTTTGCGCGACAAAGCCATGCTCGAAGTGCTTTATGGCTGCGGCATTCGGGTCAGCGAACTGACTGGTCTTGACCTAGCCGCACTCTTCCTCTCCGACAATTACCTCCGCGTTACCGGCAAGGGCGACAAAGAGCGCGTCGTCCCCATCTACGGCAGTGCTCTGTCAGCATTATCAATATATTTACAAAACGGGCGCCCACACCTGCACTGTAAGGGCGAAGCGGAACCGCATGATGGCAGTGCCGTCTTCCTTAATGCCCGGGGCTTGCGGATGACCCGTCAGGGCGTGCACAAGATCTTGCTGGCCTATGGCAGAAAAGTCGGGATCGACGACATCCACCCTCATACCCTGCGCCATAGTTTTGCCACCCATCTGCTTGACGGCGGGGCCGACCTGCGCTCCATCCAGATGATGCTCGGCCACGCCGACATCGCCACCACCCAGATTTACACCCACGTCAGTCAGGAGCACCTACGCGAGGAGTACCTCAGCTGCCATCCCCGAGCCAAGGCGCGGCCTTAGGCACAAAACGTGATTGCTCACGGGGGCACCTTATAAGGTGTCCCCGTGATACATTTAGGCGCTGATCTGCGCGGGATGTGGCCGGGTGTCTTCTAGCCAGTTATCCTCGGTCAGGCCGCCCTCGCAGATGTTATCGCAGTCGAGCTCCATGTATTTGCCGGTGGCCGAGGCGCAGACCGTACCGTCGGCCAGGAGGATCTCGCCCGAACCGCTGAAGACCTTGCCTTTGCGCGAGTCAAGTCGCCCGACGCAGCGTAGGGTCTGGCCCAGGGGTACCGGCTTGCGGTATTTGACGGTGAGCTCCATGGTCACGCCGAAGACCTCGTCGCCGTATTTGGTCTGGATCACCCGGCCGATCACCTCATCTAAAATGGCGCTGATTACGCCGCCGTGCACCCGACCAGGGTAGCTCTGGTGTTCGTCTGAGGTGGTGAACTCTGCACAGAGCTCGCCGCCCTCCAGGTCATAGAACTGGGCGTGCAGGGAGAGGGGATTGTCCTTGCCGCAGACCAAGCACATACTGGAGATCTTCTGGTTGCCAACAATCTGTTTTTGGCTTAATTCATGCTTCATATTGCCTATTGTAAGCCAACTTCCTCTGTGGGGACGTATAAGCAACGTTGGGTATCAAAGGGACGTTTCATTTGATACATGCGTCATCCCCGGTTTGTCCGGGGGATCCATTACCGCCGGATGTATCAAATGAAACGTCCCTTTGATACCTTCCTTTGATACCTTCCTTTGATACCTTACTCTGTGGGGACCTATCATGGGGCGTTTCATTTCATACATTCAAATTCGCTGTATGGCCCAGAGAGGTCTTTTAGACAGAGACGATTTTCAAGTTGCCGAGCCTTTGAAAATCGTCTGTGCCTAAAAGGTTGGATGTGTCGAACGAAACCTCCCCAGAAAGCGGCGTGTCAGATCTGGGCGAAAGCTTGATCCAGATCGGCGACGATGTCGTCTGCGCCTTCGATGCCGCAGGAGAGGCGCAAGAGCTCGGGCTTCACCCCGGCGGCGGCCAACTGTTCGTTATTGAGCTGGCGGTGGGTGGTAGAGGCTGGGTGCAAGATGCAAGAGCGGGCGTCGGCCACGTGGGTGGCGATGGCGATCATCTTCAACTTGTCGGTGAAGGCGGCGGCCTCGGCGGCGCTACCGTTAAGGCCGAAGGCAATCACACCACAGGTGCCCTTGGGCATGTATTTTTGAGCTAACTCATAGTAGGGGTCGCCGGGTAAGCCAGGGTAGCGTACCCAAGCCACTTTGGGGTTGGCCTGCAGGTATTCGGCCACGCGCTGGGCGTTGGCGACATGGCGGGCGATGCGCAGATGTAGTGACTCCAGGTGGGCGCCCATGATGAAGGAGGAGATGGGCGAGGGGATGGAGCCGAGGTCGCGCATCAGCTGGGCGGTGGCCTTGGTGATGTAAGCGCCGCCCAGGCCGAAGGCATCGGTGTAGACGACGCCGTGGTAGGACTCGTCGGGGGTGGTCAGGCAGGCGTATCTGTCGCCGTAGGCGGTCCAGTCGAAGTTGCCGCCGTCGACGATGGCACCGCCCACGCAGCTGCCGTGGCCGTCCATGTATTTGGTGGTGGAGTGGGTGACGATGTTGGCGCCGCGCCCCAGGGGGTTACAGTTGATCGGGGTGGGGAAGGTGTTATCCACGATCAGGGGCACCCCGTGGGCCTTGGCCGCCGCCGAGAACTTGTCGAAGTCGAGCACTGCCAACGAGGGGTTGGAGACCGACTCACCGAAGACCAGCTTGGTGTTGGGACGGAAGGCAGCCTCAAGCTCTTCGGCTGAGCAGTCCGGTTCGACGAAAGTGCACTCGACGCCCATTCGGGCCATGGTCACGCTGATGAGATTAAAAGTGCCGCCGTAGATAGCCGATGAGGCCACGATGTGGTCGCCGGCGCTGGCGATGTTGAACATGGCGAAGAAGTTAGCGGCTTGTCCGCTCGCGGTGAGCATGGCCGCGCTGCCACCCTCGAGGTCGCAGATCTTGGCGGCCACCTTGTCGTTGGTGGGGTTGGCCAGGCGGGAATAGAAATAGCCGGACTCGGCCAGGTCGAAGAGCCGGGCCATCTGTTCGGAAGTCGAGTACTTGAAAGTGGTCGACTGGATAATCGGCACCTGACGGGGTTCGCCGCTGGCCGGCTGATAACCACCCTGTACTGCGGTGGTGTCGACGTCTTTGAAAGGGAAGCCTTCAATCATGGGAATGTCCTTAGTCTGGATTGGTTCTATTCCCATTATAAAGATTCGGGGACACCTTATAAAGTGTCCCCGAATCTATGCGCCCTAGTCGAAAAGCCCGGTGGAGAGGTAGCGCTCGCCGGTGTCGGGCAGGATCACCACGATGTTCTTGCCGGCGAACTCAGGTCGTTTGGCCAGCTCGGTGGCGGCGGCAAGCGCGGCGCCGGAGGAGATGCCGACTAACACGCCGTCAGTACGGCCCAGGGCCTTGGCGGTGGCGAAGGCGTCC
Organism: Coriobacteriales bacterium; assembly: GCA_031263025.1. GTDB lineage: Bacteria > Actinomycetota > Coriobacteriia > Coriobacteriales > UBA8131 > JAISGO01. The sequence continues at coordinate 40,698 of JAISGO010000015.1, read as the reverse complement.
TCGTTACTGACGGTCAGGATCTCGTCGACGACCGGACGGTGGAAGGTCTTAGGCTCGAAGCCCGCGCCGATGCCCTGGATCTTGTGTGAGCCGCCGTGCCCGGTGGAGAGGAAGGGCGAGGCGGATGGCTCGATCGCGACCACGTGCACGCTGGGATCTTGTTCTTTGAGGTACTCGCCGACCCCGGAGACGGTGCCGCCGGTGCCGACGCCGGAGACGATCGCCGCCACTTGGCCGTCGGTGTCGCGCCAGATCTCCGGGCCGGTGGTCGCCTTGTGGATGGCCGGGTTGGCCTGGTTGACGAACTGCCCGGGGATGAAGCTACCCGGGGTCTGCTCATGCAGCTCGTCGGCCTTGGCGATGGCGCCTTTCATGCCCTCGGCGCCGGGGGTGAGCACGATCTCGGCACCATAGGCGGCTAGCAGCTGGCGGCGCTCCAGGCTCATCGTCTCCGGCATGGTCAAGATCAGATGGTAGCCACGGGCGGCCGCGATCGAGGCTAGGCCGATCCCGGTGTTACCGCTGGTCGGCTCGATCAGAGTAGCGCCCGGTTTGATCTTGCCGGCCTGCTCGGCGTCATCCAACATCGCCTTGGCGATACGATCCTTCACGCTGCCGGCCGGGTTGAACATCTCCAACTTGCCCAACAGGTGGGCCTTGGCCCCGACTTCCTTCTCGTAACCGCCCAGTTCGACCAGGGGGGTGTTGCCGATGGTTTCTTCGATACTCTTGTAAACTGGCATGAGCTGTCCTTTCTCTTAATACATATAAGTTTATAAGATTTACTGTATTTGTCAAGTGACAATCTGCCAAAAGCCCCCAGGTTCCGCTTGCGTCCTATAATAGAAATGGGAGAATCAAAGAGGGAGGACGACACTATGTCGAATTATCTACCCAGTATCATCGGCACCTTGCTGGCGCTGGTCATCTTGGTCTGTGCCTATTGTGCAGGCTGAAGCCGGGGATAAAAGCGCTAGATGGTAAAACCTGACCAGCTGCCGCCGGCCTTGCTGTCGATCAAGTCTTGCAGGGAGAGACCGCGCAGATAGGAGCCGACCTTTTGGTCGAGCTCGGCCCAGAAGTCCTGGGCGATGGCGGCGGTCTGGGGGTCGGCCGAATCGGGCTTGTCCGAGGCGGCGGCGTCTAGGATCGTTTGCCCGTCTACCGCCTCTACGATCTCAGCCAGGGAGTAGTCTGTGGTGGGGCGGGCCAGGCGATAGCCGCCGCCGAAACCGCGGCTGCTTTCGAAGAAGCCGGCGTGGTTGAGGTCGCGCATGATCTGCTCGACGTAGGCCTTGGAGATGCCCTGGCGGGCGGCCACGTCCTTGAGCTGGATCCGTTCTGCGGGGCTGCGCATCGCGAAATCGAGCATCACGCAGAGGGCATAGCGGGTCTTAGTCGAGACTTTCATGGTCTTATTCTAGTGCAATGTATCATGGGGACGTTTCATTTGATACATTCATTGAATGTATCAAATGAAACGTCCCCATGATACACGTATAGGGTGTCCCCGCTTGCAAAGCCACTGCGCTGCGACGCGCTAAAATCAAAGACATGGATACCTCAAAACAGCTTGACACCCACTACGATCCTAAGGCGATCGAGGGTAAATGGTTCAATTTTTGGCAGGACCACGGCTATTTCCAGCGTGGTTCGGCCGGCGCCCAGGCCGCTGCGACGCCCGACGCCCAGCCTTTCACGGTGGTGATCCCGCCGCCCAACGTCACCGGCATGCTGCACATGGGTCACGCCCTCAACAACACCCTGCAGGACATCTTGGTTCGCCAGGCCCGTATGCAAGGCCGCCCCACCCGTTGGATCGTCGGCACCGACCACGCCGGCATCGCCACCCAGAACAAGGTCGAGCAAGCCCTCGCCAAGCAGGGTAAGACCCGTTTTGACCTGGGCCGTGAGGACTTCGTCAAGGCCTGCTGGGAGTGGCGCGACGACTATGGCTCGATCATCATCAACCAGCTTAAGACTATGGGCGTCTCCTGCGACTTCAGCGACGAGAAGTTCACCATGTCCGACGACTACGCCAAGGCCATCCGCCGCGTCTTCGTCGACTGGTACCATCACGACCTGATCTACCGCGGCCACCGCATCATCAACTGGTGCCCGCGCTGCGGCACCGCGCTGGCCGACGACGAGGTGGTGCATAAAGAAGAAAAAGGCCATCTCTGGTACCTGCGCTATCCCTTGGTCGAACCGGTCGGCGACGTTTCAGAATTGATAGTGGCGACGACCCGACCCGAGACCATGCTGGGCGACACCGGGGTGGCGGTCAATCCGGCTGACGAGCGCTACAAAGAGTTAGTGCAAAACCACGCTATGGTCAAGCTGCCCCTGACCGACCGGCAGATCCCGGTCTTCGCCGACGACTACGTCGACATGGCCTACGGCACCGGCGCGGTCAAGGTGACCCCGGCGCATGATCCCAACGACTTCGCGATGGGGGAGCGGGCCGGGCTCGAACAGATCAACATCTTCGACGCCACCGCGCACTTAAACGAGAATGCCGGCGCCCCCTACCAGGGCCTTTCCCGGGAGCAGGCGCGGGACAAGGTGGTCTCGGACCTGGATGCGCTCGGGCTGCTCGACCACATAGAAGACATCTCCCATGCGGTCGGCCACTGCTACCGCTGCGATACTATCATCGAGCCCTGGCTCTCTGAGCAGTGGTTCGTCGACATGCAGGACCTGGTCAAACCGGCTATCGCCGCAGTCCGCCAGGGCGAGGTCGTCTTTAACCCGAAGCGCTGGGAGAAGGTGTATTTCAACTGGCTGGAGAACATCCGCGACTGGTGTATCTCGCGCCAGCTCTGGTGGGGCCACCGCATCCCGGTCTTCTACTGCGACAGCTGCGGCTGGCAGGACGCCTCCGAGGAGGACCTCACGGTCTGTCCCGAGTGCGGAGCGCCGCTGCGCCAGGACGAGGACGTGCTCGACACCTGGTTCTCGAGCCAGTTATGGCCCTTCGCGACCCAGGAGTGGGGGAGTGATGATGCAAAATGGGCCCAGAACCAGGCGGCCTATTATCCCACCAATGTCTTATCCACCGCCCGCGACATCATTTTCCTCTGGGTGGCCCGCATGGTCATTTCCTCCGAGTACTTCACCGGTCAGATCCCCTTCAAAGACGTCATCATCCACCCCACCGTGCTTGACAAACACGGTGACATCATGTCCAAGAGCCGCGGCAACGGCATCGACCCGGTCGAGCTGATCGACAAGTTCGGCGCCGACGGCATGCGTTTCGGCCTGGCCCTGCAGGTGACCGGTAACCAGGATATCAAGTTCGACGAGAACAAGCTCAAGTCCTCGCGCAACTTCGCGACCAAGATCTACAACGCCGCCCGTTTCGTGTTGATGAACCTCGAGGACTTCGCAGAGCCGTCCGAGCGCATCACCCCAGACCCTCGGACCGACGCCGATAAGTGGATCCTCTCCGAACTGGGTGAGCTGACCCGCAAGATTGCGACCGGACAGCCGGGCTATTTCTTCGGTGCGGTCGCGCGCGACCTCTATAGCTTCTTCTACAACGATTTCTGCGACTGGTACATCGAGTTTTCCAAAGCTCAGCTCGACGACCCGGCCCTGCGCCGAAGCACCCAGGCCAACTTGGTCTTCGTGCTCGACTGCGCCCTGCGTTTCCTCCACCCCTTCATGCCCTTCATCACCGAGGAGCTCTGGCAAAAGCTCCCCAACGGTGACGACACCCCCTCCCTGATGGTGGCGGCCTGGCCGGACGAGGAGCGGCTGGCGGGGCTGGAGTTCGGGCATGCCCAGGCGGCCATCGCAGCAGTGGTCAATATCATCACCAACATCCGCTCGACCCGCGCGCGCTATCACCTGCCGCCGGCCCAAGACTTGGCGGTGACGGTGAAATCGAGCGAACCGGAGACTTTGCGCGAGCAGGAGGCGCTGATCAAGCGCCTGGCCAAGATCAGTGATATCCAGTTCTATAGCGACCTCGAGCGCCCCAAGGAGTCAGTGGTCACGGTCTTCGGCGGCCTTGAGGTCTACATCAAGCTCTCCGGCATCGTCGACCTCGCAGCCGAGTCCGCCCGCCTCGCCAAGAAGCGCGCGGCCCTGCAGAAGGACCTTGACCGCCTCAACAAGAAGCTCGCCAATCAAGGCTTCATGGCCAAAGCCGCCTCCGAGATCATCGAGGAAACCAAACAGAAAGCCGCTGATGCCGCAGACGAGATCGCCAATCTCACCACCCAAATTGACGCCCTTGCCTAAGATTATTCTGGGCACCTTTTCGGGGACACTCAAAATAGCCCAACTGCGCGAGGGGGTTCCGATGCAATTTTAAGTGTCCCCAAGGCCTCCGTTAAGCCTGGGCCATTGAGGATACCCCGTCTGTTTCGTCGCACCCTGAAAGTAAGCTGATCCCCCTACTTTTTGTCCTCTGGTGCGGCCTAAGCCTTTTTCTCCTTCGAGCTCTGCCCTCTGCTCTCATGCTGAGATTCCGGGGAACTTTCCAATTCTGCAGTGAACATCCTCATCAGTTCTGGGATGCTATCCCAGTAGTAACCAGTATTTTTATCCGCGAGTAGGAAATACGTCTGGGACTGCAGGAACCGCTCTGTCGCTTGTTCTAAGGTCAGGTGTCGTTCGGCGGCGGCCCGGGAGACGATGAGCGCGGAGACGCTCTCTATCGTTGCGGAGATGAGTTTGTCATCTGGCGTTGACGGCATAAGAGCGCTCGAAGATCAGTCGGTCGACTGCGGTCGGATTCGCGAAGAAGACCTGATTGTTCGATTTCTGGGTTAATAGCAATTCCACGGCGATCCGCTTGGCTTCGTCGCTGCCGGGTTTGCCATAGGCGCCAGATACGTACAGGTTCAAAGTAGTCCCAACGCTATCGTTGGCCACCGGGCCGATCACGACGTCAAATGCACTTTCCGATGCATTTTGGGCCTCGCGAGAACCTGGTTCGATGAATCCGCGATTTGCCAGCACGAAATCCAGCCATTCAGAATCTGGTCGGCCGAAACGCTTGACGCGGAGTCCGTCATCTGTGTTGCAACTGAAAATGCTCACCCAGCCTTCATCAAGGTTGTTCCGATGCGCTTTGATGATCGCGAATTTACGCGCCTGCGATTCGTCGCTCGTCGTGTAGAAGCCCTGGCCGAAATCCTTGTCCGGTGCGCTAAAGCTAAGGTCGATTCGTTCGACGCGAACGTTCGAGCCATGGTAGAGGAATTGCCCTAATTCCTTATGCTGCATCTTCGGCAAGCCATCTATCGATATCCTGGACGACATAGTCGTCGCCGTAATAGTGGAGCAGTTCGTAGTTACCAAGGAGAAAACCCGGGATGTGGTTCTCGACGGCGAAGTCGGCAGCTTGCCGCGCGGAAAAGCGGTGCTGCCTGGCATAGGCGTCCAGCACCATGAAAACCCATAAAGACATCTGTTGCTCAGGCGACATGACCCCATTCTAGCTTAATAGCCATCACGCTGATGGCCCTGTTCGCACCGCCCGCGCGTGCCCTGTTTGCAGCCACTTCAACAAGCTACGATGTCAACCATGCGAGCAATCGACGCAAGTTGTATGGGGACACCTTGTAAGGTGTCCCCGGTTAGTTGCCGCTTGGCTCTGAAAGCAGCCTGAATTTGGCTTTTTTAAGTTCCCCTAACGTCTTACGCGAACCCCATACGTGTTATCCTAAGGGCTCTTCTGTTCAGTACTGATTTTTATAAGGAGGCTCACGAATGGCTCTTGACCAAGCCGATCTGACCAAAATCCAACCCCATCTCCTGTCCGGGCCAGCGCTGTTGTGCAAGGCGATGGACACTGCCATGAGCAAGGTCACGGCTAGCTCTAGCCGGACTTTCGTCCTCGCCGTCTTGGCCGGCGCTTTCATCGCGATGGGGGCGGCCTGGTATTGCCTGGTTTCGGCTGACGCCAGTCTGCCTTTTGCGGTCAAGAAATGTCTGGGCGGTCTAGTCTTCTATCTTGGCCTTTTCATGGTGATCGCCGCCGGTGCCGAGCTCTTCACCGGCAATTCCCTGATGTTCGCAGCGGCCAGCGATAAGCGTATCCACTGGTCGGCGATGTTCAAGAACTGGGGCATCGTCTGGCTGGGTAACTTAGTCGGGTCGCTCGTGGTGGTGGCCCTGATCGCCGGTGCCGGGGTGCCCTTTACCGCCGCAGGTAGCGAAGGCGCCAAGACCATCGCGGTCACCATGGTCTCGATCGCGGCGGGCAAACAGGCCCTGGTGCTGCAGCCGGTCACGCTCTTCTGCAAGGCCATCCTCTGCAATTTCCTGGTCTGTTTGGCGGTCTGGATAGCTTTTGCCGGAAAATCCCTGGTCGATAAGTTCTTCGCGGCGCTCCTACCAATCGCGGCTTTCGTGGCGCTCGGCTTCGAGCATTGTGTGGCCAATATGTTCTTCCTGCCGATGGGCTTTGTCTTAAATGACCTCTATGGCATCACCGGCGGCGCGGCGACCGCAGCTGGCGCGATTAACCTTGGCGGAGTGCTGGGCAACATCGTCTTGGTCACCATTGGCAATGCCATCGGCGGCGCCATCCTGGTGGCGGGTGCCTATTGGCTGGCCTATCGCGAACGCGAGCCCTTTGATGATCGCCCCATCTCGATGAGGTAACCAGGTTTGGGGGACACCTTATAAGGTGTCCCCCAAAGTAGCTCGTTTTCCCCAGAGGCGCCCTTTCTTGAGCCCAACTAGCTAAGATAAGTTTATGCCTAAGACTGAGAGTAAGAGCAGCCCAGGGCCTGCCGCCCTCAATATCAACCAGCATAAACTGCTGATCGTAGGCAAGTCCATTTTCGTCGGCGCCTTGGCCGGCGCGGTGGTCTCCTCCTACCGTCTGCTCTTTGACTTCGCCGAGGCCGGCTCGAGCAGCCTCTATGCCCTGCTCCGGGCCAATCTGCTGCTCCTGCCCCTCTACATCGTCGGTCTGGCCGCCCTCTCCCTGGTGGTCAATCTCTTGCTCAAATGGGCACCGATGGCCACTGGCTCCGGCATTCCCCAGGTGCACGGTCTGATCATCGGCAAGGTCGACTACCCCTGGCTGCGCACTTTGCTGGCCAAGTTCGCAGGTGGCGCGCTTACCGTCTTCGCTGGCCTCTCGGTGGGCAGCTCTGGCCCCTCCATCCAGATGGGCGCGGCGGTCGCCTCGGGCGCAAGTAAGCTCTTCGGGCGCTCGCACACCGAGCGCAACATCCTCATCGCGGCCGGCGCGGCCGGTGGCCTCTCGGCCGCCTTCGGCGCCCCGCTGGCGGCGGTGATCTTCGTTTTTGAGCAGATCCTGCGCTACCTCTCGCCGGTCACCCTGCTCTCCGCCATCGCCGCCTCGGTGGTCTCGGACTTCGTGGCCAGCTTTGTCTTTGGGCTGCAGCCCATCTTCAACTTCGCGGTCGTGCAGAGCCTACCCTTGCAGGACTACTGGATCTTGCTGCTACTGGGGGTAACGGCCGGCCTGGCCGGCGCCGGCTATACCGCCGGTCTGCTCCTGATGCAGAAAGTCTACCAAAAGCTCTACCGGCGTTTCAAGCTCTTCAGCCTGGCCCCGGCCTTCCTGCTCAGCCTCATCTTTGCCATCTTCCTGCCCCAGGTGATCGGCTCGGGACACGATTTGCTCGGCCTGATCAATCCTGGTACGGGACTGCTTTTCCTAGCGGTTCTGCTCGTTTGTAAGTACGCCTGGTCCAGTCTCGCCTTCTCTTCCGGTGCGCCCGGCGGCATCTTCTTCCCGATGCTCGTGCTCGGGGCCCTGCTCGGCGCCGTGTGCGGTAAGCTTGCCTTGATGCTACCCTGGGTTTCACCCGACCTCTTCTACAACTTCGTGATCCTCGGCATGGTCGCCATCTTCTCCGCCATCATGCGCACCCCGATCACCGGCATCGTGCTCCTAACCGAGATGACCGGTACCGTCACGCAGCTGCTGCCACTCACTGCCGTCGCGCTGATTGCCTATTTCGTGGCCGACCGCCTGCGGGTCAAGCCGATTATCGACGCCCTGCTCGAGGCCTTAAGCCAGGCCAAGACCAAGGCCAGCCAGCGTCCCGGTGGCCGGGTCCAGCTCCACTTCGTGGTGCCGCAGGGCTCGCCTTTGATTGGGCGCACCCTGGAGTGGCTCTGGCGCGAGCTGCCGGCGGGCGTGCTCCTGATCGGCGTCCGGCGTGGCCCCCAGGATCTGATCCCGCAGCCCGGGATGCAGGTTCAGCCCAGTGATTCCCTGCTTTTTATCGCCGAGCGCGCCCAGGAGTCGCTCAAACGCGCCCAGCTCGACGAATTCATGCGCACCGGCGCGAGTACGCCGCGCGAGTAAGCAAGATACCGGGGGCACCTTATAAGGTGCCCCCGGTTGGTGATAATGCCAAAAAGGGGACAGGTACCATTTGTCATTCCATTTGTCATTCGGGGGCACCTTGTAAGGTGTCCCCGAATGGCGGCACCGCCCGGGCCGATGTGAGGGCATGCCTTACAATAAGGGTATGCAAAACCAATCTGATTACGCCACTGCCCTTGAGGCCTTACAGACGGCGACGAAGTTCGGCATCAATCCCACGCTTGAGAACGCTTTCGCCCTCTGCGACGCCCTCGGCCGGCCCCAGGACAAGTATCGCGCCATCCAGGTAACCGGCACCAACGGCAAGACCTCTACTTGCCGTTATATCGCAGAGATCCTGCGCGTTTTGGGCTATCGGGTGGGCCTTTACACTTCGCCCGAGCTCGTCCGGGTGGAAGAAAGGGTCGAGATCGATGGGGAAGTGGTAGCGCCAGAGACTTTTGCCGCCGCCATCCTCAAAGTCTCCCGGCTGGGCCTGCCCTATACCCAGTTCGAGCTCCTCACCGCCGCCGCGCTCGAAATCTTCGCCGAGCAAGAGGTGGAATACGCCGTGCTCGAGGTCGGCATGGGCGGGCGCTGGGACGCCACCTCGGTGGTCACCCCCGCGCTCGCCATGATTACCGGCGTCGGCCTTGACCACTGCGCCATCCTCGGCGACACCCTCGAGGCCATCGCCTGCGAGAAGGCCGCCATCATCAAGCCCGGCAGCGTCGCCGTGGTCGGCCGGGTGCCGGAGCCCACCTTGTCGATCTTCCAAGAACAGGCCCAGCGAGTGGACGCTCCTTTCACCCACTATACCGGCGCTTGCCCGGACTTCACGCCCACTTACCAGGGCGCCAACGCCGCCCTGGCGGCTTGTGCGGTCGGGCGCCTGCTCGGCCGCGAGTTCGGCAGCGACGTCGAGACAGTGCTGCGCGAGCTGCCTATTCCGGGGCGCTTCGAAACCTTGCGTAAAGACCCGCTCCTGCTGATCGACGCCGCCCACAACCCCCAGTCTGCCCACTTCCTCGCCGCCGCTCTGCAAGAGCGCTTCACTGAGTCAGAGCTCGGCCAGACCACATTGCTCCTCGCTGCTCTGTCCGACAAGGACGCCGCCGGTATCGCGGCCGAGCTCACGCCGCTCTTCGGACGGGTCGCGCTGACCCAGACCGCCTCGCCGCGCGCCCTACCGGTAGCTGAGCTGGCCGCCGTGGTGGGGGAGTCCGCCAGTGGCGCGCCGATCCTCTACCCTGACGTCAAGAGCGCCCTAGACGGCCTCAGCTCCGCTGACCTGCCCGTGGTCGCCACCGGTAGCATCACCTTGGCTGGTGAGGTCAAGGCTTTGATGTGCGATCCGTCATAACCAAGAGAGGCACTCTGCCAAACGGGTGCCAAATGGGGACAGGTCTTTTTTGGCAATTAATTGCCAAAAAAGACCTGTCCCCATTTGCCCATTTGGCACCAGACAGCTAAGACCTGAGACATGAGACGGGGACAAAAACTGCCGTCCCTTTTGTCTGGTGTGGGCGCATTTTACAGGCGGGGCGGGGCTTTGTGCTATCATCTTGAGACCGTGCCCGAGTGGCGGAATGGCAGACGCGGCGGTCTCAAAAACCGTTGCCGCAAGGCGTGCGAGTTCAACTCTCGCCTCGGGCACCAAACTCGCGCGGGGACGCTCGTGGCACCACGCAGCTGGCGCTACCAGCGTCCCCACCTTATATCTGAGAGGTAGAGATGTCCGACAGCAACGAATTCCTTAATCAATACTGCATGCACACGCACACCTGCGGCGAGCTCACCCTCGCCGACGACGGCGCCGAGGTCACTCTGACCGGCTGGGTCAACCACCGCCGCGACCACGGTGGGCTGATCTTCGTCGACCTGCGCGACCGGGCTGGGCTCACCCAGATCGTCTTCGACCCCGAGGTACTCTCGGCCCCAGACTTCCACAAAGGTGAAACCATGCGCCCGGAATGGGTGATTAAGGTCTCGGGCAAGGTGCGCCCGCGCCCGGCCGACACCGCCAATCCGCACATGCCGACCGGCGAGATCGAGGTGCTGCTCTCCAGCGTGGAGATTCTGGGCCGGGCTAAGACTCCGCCCTTCGCCATCGAAGACGGCATCGAGACCGATGAGATCACCCGCATGAAATGGCGTTACCTCGACATCCGCCGCCCCGAGATGCTCTCCCGCCTGCGCCTGCGTGCCGCCCTTGCCCATGGCCTGCGCGAGGCTTTGGCCAAGCGCGGTTTCACCGAGGTGGAGACGCCCATCCTGGGCAAGTCCACCCCCGAGGGCGCGCGCGACTTCTTAGTGCCCTCGCGGGTCAATCAAGGCGGCTTCTATGCGCTTCCCCAGTCGCCCCAGCTCTTCAAGCAGCTCTTGATGATGGGCGGGGTCGAGCGCTACTATCAGATCGCAAAATGCTTCCGCGACGAGGACCTTCGTGCCGATCGCCAGCCCGAGTTCACCCAGGTAGACGTGGAGATGTCCTTTGTCAGCCAAGACGACATCATGCAGCTGACCGAGGACGTGCTCACCGAGGCTTTCGCCGGCCTGGACGGGTTCGGCTTGGATATCGCCTTTAAAGCGCCGCTCCAGCGCCTCAGCTACCAGGAGAGCCTGGAGCGCTTCGGCAACGACCGCCCCGACGCGCGTTTCGGCCTGGAGCTCACCGATATCTCCGACCTGGTGGACAAGACTGACTTCAAGGTCTTCACCGGCGCTCTGGCCAGCGGGGGAGTGGTCAAGTGCATCAACGCCAAGGGCGCCGGCGACCTCTCTCGCGGCGAGATCGACAAGATCGCCGACGTCGCCCTGGCCCACGGGGCCAAGGGCATGGCCTGGATCGCCTATCGCAGAGACGGTGGCAAGAACTCGCCCATCCTCAAGTTCCTCGGCGAGGAGGCGGTCGCGGCCATCGAAGAGCGCATGGGGGCGCGCCCGGGCGACCTGCTCTGCTTTGGGGCGGACGGCTTCGCCGAGGCCAGCGCCGCCCTCTCGGCGGTGCGCCTCTATCTGGCTGACCTGCTTAAGGTCGAGCGCCAAGGACATCAGTTCCTCTGGATCGTGGACTTCCCGATGTTCAAATACGACGACAAAGAGAAAATAATCGGCGCCGAGCACCATCCCTTCACCCGAATCAAGGACGAAGACCTGCACTTGCTCGAAGAGGCCTTAAAGACCGCCGAGGCAGACGGCGTGGCGCCGGCCCAGAGCGACCAGGCCCGGGCGCTCTTGGCCCAGATCGGCTCCTACTCCTACGACATCGTGATGGACGGCTTCGAGGTCGGCGGCGGCACCCTGCGTATCCACCAGCCCGAGCGCCAACTCGAGGTGCTACGCGCCCTCGGCTTCAGTGAGGAGAAAGCTAAGGAGCAGTTCGGCTTTCTGATGGACGCCCTCAGCTTCGGCGCACCGCCCCACGGTGGTATCGCGCTCGGCCTCGACCGCCTGGTCATGCTGCTCTCTGGCAGCGAGTCGATTCGCGACGTGATCGCTTTCCCCAAGACCGCCTCGGCTGCCGACCCGATGACCCAGGCCCCGGCGGAGGTCTCCGAGCGGCAGCTCAAAGAGCTGGGGCTTAGGCTGAGGTAGTGTATCAAAGGTAGTGTATCAAAGGGACGTTTCATTTGATACATTAAACATATGGCCCCGAGAGGCCTTTAAGGCACAGACGATTTTCAAGTTGCCGGGCGTTTGAAAATCGTCCGTGCCTTAAAGGCTGAATGTATCAAATGAAACGTCCCTTTGATACTCCCCCCTCAAAACGCCCCTTACGCCAAGAATTTCTAAAAAACTCTCAAACCTAACAAAACCTAACAAAAAAATGAAGTAAACTCTGCTCAGTGAGTTTTAACGACAACCAGTAAGCAACGATGAGTTATGCATGCTGCCTACTCCTGAGCAAAAATGAGCAGACTTCGACATATATCCAAGCTGATCCGCCGCCCCCGCCTGGGGCGGGCCCTGGTTTCCCTGGTTTTGGCCCTGGTACTGGCCGCGATGCTGCTCTTATCCGGGCACAGTTGGCGCCAGACCCCCAGCGAGGCCTCGATGACCGAGGTCAGGGGCGCCCTCAAGGTCAGCCAGGTCTCGCCCGACTTCGGCCCCAAGGCCGGCGGCAACCAAGTCGACCTGCTCGGCCATGGCATGCCGGTGGGCTATCCGGCGGTCACTCCCGGGGCTAGCACCGATGACTATGTACGTGACGCCGACGGCGATGGCGTCGACGACCTGGTCGCCATGTACGATGCCATCGACAATACCGGCGCCGGCGACGCCGCCCACTCCACTACTACTGCGACCTGGGCCAATCTCGCTAATAACGATATCGAGGACGCCGACGGCAAAGCCTACACCAATCCCTATAAAGGCAGCGCCGGCGATGCCACTCTCTGCGATACCATGGTACCCTTTAAAGATGCGTCCAATAATAACGTCACTTGGACCGGTGGTGTCTGGGATGGCGCCTGGACCCAGAACTCCCTTGATCTCCTCGGAGATGCGGTGCCAAATCCTAGCTCTTGGGCACACAAGGCAGAATGGGTCTCGACCCCGATCGACGCCTCTGTGACCGGCCCCTTGAACACTATCCTCAACCGCAATGTCAGCCTCGAGGCGTGTTTCCAGAAGACTGCGGACAAGGGAGCCTATCAAGATCTCTTTAATAATTTCCAGAGCGGTGGCACTGGTCTTGAGATAGATGGATACGGTTCTTCGACAGCATTCACTTCTAACTATTCTGCTGATTGCGCATCGTATCTGGCCAGTGGCGCTACCGACGGCTACAAGAGCATTACCGTACAAGGTATCGTTAGCGGCGTCCCACATAGCTTCTCCGGCGCTTACAGTTGTCCAGACACTACGGCGAGCGGCAACTTCTACGTCGACGGCAACAACATCGCCGGCGCAGCGGATACCATTACCGGTCCGATGAAATTGCCTGACAAGGGAGTCACTTTCGCAATCGGGGGTGATGTTGCTCATGGCTGGGGCGGTTCGCAGTCCAGCACGCCCGGGGCGGATCTTGGCTCCTACATTAATGGTTATCCCGCCTGCGGCCTCGCCTACAACGTGCGCATCTATTCCCGCCCCATCACCCAGGCCCAGGCCCGCCACAACGCCCTCATTGACGACCTGCGTTTCGGCTTCCCGGCGGTCAGGGTGGGCGGTCGGGCCAGTGACGACACCAGCGGCGCCCTGGTCACCGGCGTCAAGGTGGATGACACCGACCAGCTCAGCTTCAAGGCCCCTTCCCTCGACGAGGCCAACACCGGCGGCATGGACTACCGGGTCGGCGAGGCCGTCCCGGTCTACCTCAACTACAACGGCTCCGGCTGGGTGCAGGTCGGCAGCTATGTCTACGGCAGCGTGATTACCGGCGGCATCGGCTTCTCCTATGCCTCTGCCCTGCCTGGTTTCGCGGTCTCCACCACCAGCGACGGCTCTGGCAATAACGCCATCAACGAGGACACCAGCAAAGACGTCGCCACCATCGCCCAGAGCGGCGACTATGACATTACCACGGCAGACAGCTGGAGCGGTGCCGACGGCAGCGGTAGCGCTGCCGCTAAGGCCCAGCACTCCCTGGTCATTGCCGCCGGCAAGAAGGTCACCCTAAACGTCATCGGCGATCTCAAGATGGCCCAGGGGGCGGGGAGCGGTCTGCCGGCGATCACGCTCGGCGCCGGGGCCAGCCTGGCCCTCTCCATCCGCCCCAGTATCAAGGTGGTGGCGAGTGGCGCTACGGTCTCGAGCACCTCTGAGAGCAGTCCGCCGGGGATAGCGGTACCGCGCGGGGCCAGCCTGACTGTGACCGGCTCCGGGACCCTAGTGGCAAGCGGTGGCGCCATCCCGGTGGCCTATACCTCGGCGGGGAGCCATCCCAGTGGCGGCAGCGCCACCGGTGCCGGCATTGGCAGCGCCGGGCAAGATAGCAATGGCGTCGGCAGCATCACCATCAAATCCAGTGCCAAGGTCTACGCCAGCGGCGGCGCCTTGGCCAAGGTCGCAAGCGGTGGCTCCCTCGGCTCCGGCTCCGGCGCCGGTATCGGTAGTGGTGGCAACAGCGCCGCCTATGCCGGTGACATCACGATCAGCGGTAAGGGCCAGGTGGTGGCCGAGGGCGGCGAGTCCTGCTGCCGCGCCGGCGCCGGTATCGGCTGTGGCGGCGGTTTCGTCGCCGACAGCAGCGATAGTCATGACTTCAGCCTAGCCATCAGCACTAGCGGCAAGGTAGTGGCCCGCGGTGGCCTCTGCGATACCCAGGGCGCGGCCGGCATCGGTGGCGGCGGAATTTATGGCGGTGGCGGTCTCAGCCTAAGCCTCCCCCAGATCACTATCAGCGACGGCCAGGTGTTGGCGCGGGCCAGCGCCTATGGTGGCAGCGACCAGGGCTACGGCGGCGCTGCTGGGATCGGCTGCGGCAGCATAGGCGACCACGGCAGCGGCACGGCCAGCGGGCTTAGCCTTACCATCAGTGGTGGCGAGGTGGTGGCCGAGGCCAGTGTCGGGGCCAATAGTGGCGGCAGCAGCGCTGCCAAGGGCATCGGTGACGCCTATGACGGGGTCACTACCACCGGTACCATCACTGCCAGCGGTAGCGTCACCATCAGCGGCGGTAGCGTCTGGGCGCTCAATCCTGCCGCCCCTTTCAGCCCCAACAGCATCTCGCCTCTGCCGACTGCTGATGGCAGCCAAGACGTCTATCCGGTCTATGTCGGCAAGACCCTTAACTTCGCCGGCGGCAGCTCCCAGTCCACCGACGGGGTGAGCTTTGGCTGTGGCAGCTACCGGGGCACGGCCCGGGATTGGCTCGCCGCCGGCGACCTCGGCCTCGATGACGCCTCCGGCACTAGTGTGGGTACTTTTGACGCGGTGCCCATCGCCCAAGGTACGGTCTCGGGCCCGGTCAGCGCGGTGCTGTGGCTGCCACAGGGCACCGTGGACAACAACCTCCAAGCCATCAGCGCGAGCGGCCTTGCCGGCCAAGAGGATGCCTCCACCGGCCTCTACGCCAACGTCGCGGCTAGCTTCAGTCCGGTCGACCATTGCGCCAGCCTGGGCGCCACGGTCGACAGCAGTTCTTATAACTGGGTCTATTTTGCCTCTGCCAACCCCGCCCTGCCTGATGACGAGGGCTTCATCATCAAGCCTTATGACGGCGTCAGCGGCGCCACCGCCGGTAGCGGCAGCGGCGCCACTGGTGTGCTGAAGATCGCTCCGACCTGCGATACCAGCTATACCATCTACACTGATAAGGCCTGGAGCGGCACCCTGCCCCAGCACTGCCTGAATATCGCCCCGGCTGCGGGGATCCGGGTCCACCTCAGGGTGATCGTCGATCCCGCCGATAGCACCAACAGCTCCCTAGCGATGGCGCCTTATGCCGAAAGCGCCCTACCTGGGATCCAAATCGCCGCCGGCGCCAAGCTCAGCCTGGAGGTCGAGGACGGGGCCAGCCTCAGCGCGACCGGCGCCGCCACGGCCAGCAAGGCGACCACCGCGCCCGGCATCGCCGTGCCCAAGGGCAGCGACCTCGCTATCAGCGGTAGCGGTAGCTTGAGTGCCACCGGCGGCGCCAACACCTCTGCTGCCCAGTTCTTCGCCAGCGGCGCCGGCATCGGTAGCGCGGCCGCCGACAGTGCTGGTGTAGGCACTATCGAGCTCAGTGGACAGGTCAAGGTCACTGCCAAAGGCGGCGCCCAGACCCAATCCAGTACCTCTAGCTCAGCGAGCCCTGGCCAGGGCTCGTCCGGTAGCACCAACTACGGCGCCGGCTCCGGTGCCGGTATCGGCAGCGGTGGCAATAGCACGGGCTACGCCGGCGACCTCACCATCAGCGACGGAGCCAGCCTCTTTGCCCAAGGCGGCGCCGGCATGGAGGATGCCGGCGCTGGTATCGGCTCCGGCGGCTATACTACCGGCAGCGATACCCACTGTGTCAGCGTGAGCATCGACACCACCGGCTCGGTGGTCGCTTTGGGCGGCGATGCCAGCGCCTACGAGGGCGGTGCCGGTATCGGGCTTGGTGGCGAGCACGTCACGAGCCAGAACTGTCCAGAGTTCAGGCTTGTTGCCGGCACCGTGATCGCCAAGGGCGGTGCCAGCGGTGCAGGCTATGGTGCGCCGGCCGGCATCGGCGCCTGCGGTAGCTCCAAGACCGCCCAGCCTGCGGCCAACCTCCAAGTCACCATCAGTGGCGGCACCTTGGTCGCCCAGGCCGGCGCCTGTACGGCGGACAGCCAGGGCCTGGCCAAGGGTGTTGGCACTGGTTTTGACGGTCAGAGCTCGGCTGCCGTCGCCCTCGACGCAGCCAGCAGTGCCGTGAGCATCACCAGCGGCAACGTCTACGCCGTCAATCCCAATCCCAGCCAGCTGGCGCTTGACTCGATCGCGCCGGCTCCCACCGACGGCAGCCAAGACGTCTATCCCGTCTATATCCCTACCCAGATGTATACCGACCCGGCCCACCTTGATAGTGCGCATACCGCCTCCACCGACGGGGTGCACTTCACCGATAACATCTATAGCGGTACCGCCCATGCCTTCATCTCGGCGGGCAGCTTTAGCCCGGTGGTCGGCCCCACGGTCACTTTCAAGGCCCTGAGCCATGCCAACGGTTCGGTCTGGGACTTCAATGCTTGTTTCTATCTACCTTGGGAATTTGCCCATCCTTTCCACGCCGATGGCGCTTTCGCGCAGGTCTCCACTATGGCGGTATCCTGCTCACCGTCGGCGTTGGAGCAGCAAGGAGGTTCCGACTTAAGCTCTGATGCGACCTATGGCTCAGGTTCCTTACCTGGTATCAAATCAATTGATATCTTCTACGTGGGTACTGTCTACGACTTCGAGGGCTTTGAGATTAACCAGGACAATAGCAGCGTTAGTACTCCGTTTCTCACGGCCGACGACGCCAGCAATACCTTGACCTTTGCGCCGACTTACGGCGATGCTATCTATACCATCAGGACCGACCCCAGCTGGGACGGTAGTGCGGACAGCGACGGCACGGTTAACCACCTGCCCGACCATGCCCTCATCTTCGATCCAGGAAAAGGCCAAACGTCTACCTCTACCATTACTCTGGCGGTCTTCGGCGACGTCAACTGCTTGCCTACCAGCACAGCTGCCCCCGGCATCTGGGTCAAGAGCGGCACCCTCAAAATCGAGGTCGAGTCCGGCCTGCTCCTACAAGCGGTGGGCAGCTACGACAGCACCACCAGTCCCAAGATCGGCTATGCCGGCATCGCGGTCGCCAGCGGCGCCCATCTGATCATCGACGGGCCCGGCAGCGTCTACGCCCAGGGCGCGGCCCTGGCCGCCGATATCGGGGGCAACAGCAACGGCTATGGTGGCAGCGCTGACTGGCAATCTGGTGACATTAGCGTCGAGCAGGGGACGGTGGTGGCCTATTACTGTGGCAGCGACCTGCGCAGCGGGGCCTGCTTCGGTAGTGGGGCCCAGACAGGCGGCCTTTCCCTTGCCCCTAGCGGCAGCTTGACCGTTGATGGCGGCAGCGTGATCGCCTATATCGACAAGTATGGGCCGTCGGCCAACATCGCGACCGCCAGCCTGATCATTGACGGGGGCAGCCTGCTTTGCGCAAGCGGCGGTGCTGGCAGCAGCGGCACCACCCGGCCCTGGCTCACTTTGGGTACCAGTACCACTGATCCGCCTACCAACGGCGCCGCCTACGGCTCAAAGGCTCTCTATCCGGTCTATGTCGAACAAGACCTGGCCACGAGCGGCACGCTCAGCGTGCCGGATGGTTTGGCCCAAGGTGTGGCCTACCAGGCGCCCTTGACTGACTTGGGGCAGACCTTGAGGGCTGGTGGCCCCCTGGCGGGCAGACTCTACGGCACCCTGCCCACGGTGAGCGCGGCCGATAGCCTGGCTGCCTGTATCTGGCTGCCCGGTTCGGCTTTCAATATCGCGACCAGCGCCTCGGGCTACCAGACCTTTGGCGGTATCAGCCTCTCCGACGCAGCCGGGCAGGCCACGCGGAGCGACCTGCTCGCCAACGTCGACGCCAAGCTTTGTGCCTATGGGCCGGAAAGCACCAACGGTACTGCCCTGGCAGACGGTACCAACCTGGTGCAGCCCTCCGAGATCACCATCTCCGGTGCTCGCCCTATGCTCGGTCTCGATGTCGAACCTGAGGACCTCGAGACCGCTAACCTGGTCAGTGCCGACAATCAGACCGAGGTCATGACCAATCTGGATACGGGCTACCAAACAGCTGTCAGTATGAGTCCCGCCACCACCACCACTGCCTTGGTCGGCGCCAGCGGTCAGAGCGCCCAGATCCCGGGCATCACTGCCGATGGCCTGCTCGGCCTGAGTGCCGGTGACGACTCGCGCTGGGCCTATCTGCTCCAAGACGGTCTGCAGGATCCACCGGGCGACAACAGTGTCTGGTGGGCGCCCAAGCTCTACGGTAAGGGCCAAGATAGCGAGCATGTCCTGGTCACGCCGCGCATCTGCCTCGGCAACGATGACTCGCCGACCGGCCTGGTCGATTTCTACTTCGGCCTGCGCGCCAACCAAGAGCAGGCCCCCGGCACCTACGTCGGCACCGTCCTGCTTACTGTCTCTTCGTCGCTCTAGGAAAATTCTCAAACGGGGACACTTTAAGGGTTTACCAGTACCTTTATGCTACAATTGGCAATGGAAGCGATTTTAAGAGGGTGTTGAGAGTATGATCAAGAGAGCCTTGAAGTGCCTCTTCTGTGTTATTTTGTCCTGTGCGTTGGCGGTTCTGCTCTGGGGCAGTGCACGCAGCTCCGCTCCCGGGGCTAGCCCAGCTAAGCCAGCTTTGGCCGAGACGGCCACGGCGGCACCCGCCACTATCACACAGCTGCACTCTGGCCCGGTCAACGGCGCCACCTACCTGCTGCGCCCGGTGCTCTCCTACTCGCGGGTGCTCGGCGTGAGCGGATCTTCCAAGAAGGATAACGCCGTGGTCGAGCTGGCCAAGTGCAGCATGGCGAGCGCCCAGAAGTTCAAGCTCAAGAAGTCCGGTAGCTATTGGTTTATCCTCAACCAACGCAGCGGCCGCGCCCTGCGCGTCAAGAACAGTGCGACCGCCAACTACACCAAGGTCGTGCAATACAAGTGCCACTCTAGCTACACTTCGGAGAAGTGGTCGATCAAGGCCTCCAGTAAATACGCCGGCGCCTATCTCTTTTGCCCTAAGGCGAAGACCTCGAAGAGCCTCCACATCAAAGGCGCCAAGGACAAGAGCGGCGCCGATGCCGTGCTCTATGGCAAAGCATCGAGCAGGGCCGACTCTTTCTACCTGATCCCCTACAACAGCGCCCAGGTCACCTCTATGGCCAGCCTGGTCAGCGACCCCTCGGGCGATGCCATCGGCGTCGGCCAGGGTAGCACTGACAACACCTATGAGCTGACCAGCAACTACGTCAAGAAGAATATCGAGGTGCCGGGCGGGTCGAGCGCCAAGGGCACCCAGCTTGACATCTACAAAGACAGCACCAACATGCGTCAGTATTGGCGTTTCTACCCGGCCGGGGGCGGTTTCTACCGTATCCGCAACGTCAACTCCGGCCTCTACGTCGACGTCAAGTCCAATAATCCGGTCTCAGGCGGCGCTATCTTGCAGTACAGCTCGAGCTCGGGCAACTCCCTCAAGTGGGCGGTCAAGAAGAGCGGCTCGGGCGCAAGCGCCACTTATCAGTTCATCAATTACGTCTCTGGCATGGCCCTAGGCGTGGTCGGCGCCAGCAGCTCCGACAAGGCCAAGTTGGCCCTCTATCCGACGAGCTACGGACGCACTAAGTTCAAGCTCAAGGTCTCAGGCGACCAACTCCTCTCCAATTCCATCGATACCTTCACCGCCTTAAGCACCGGCAAGGTGCTTCAGCTCAACAGCGACTCGCTGAGCGAGACCTACTATGCCAGTATGGCCAAGCGCGGCGCCAAGAACATCCAGAAGTTCCAGGTGCACAAGGTGGCTGGCTCCGGCGCGGCCAGCCAGTACGCCCTGGAGGGGCTGGTTAGCGGCGGTTTCCTCGAGGACAGCGTGCATGATACGACCAGTGCCGTTGGCAACGTCCGCCAGACCGGGGTGGCCACCGCGCTCACCGACGCCGATTTGGCCACCGACGCCTACGTCTGGTGCCGCTGGCGCGTCGTCTACGGTGGACATGGCTTCTACCTGCAAAATGTCGGCTCTGGTCGGGTTCTGGACTTCCCCGGCGGCAACCTCAACACCTCCAAGACCTGGGAGCAGACTTTCACTTACACTAAGTCCGGCAACTGGTTGAACGGCGTCGACGTCTCGCGCTACCAGCCGAGCAATATCGCTAGCCTGGTCAATTATGACTTCATGATCGTCAAGGCCACCCAGCGGGCGACCTCAGGCTCCAAGGTCTACAACGAGTACAAGGTCGGTGGCTCCTATAATCAGATCTTTAAGACCCAGGCCGCCGATGTGCTGGCCCGGGGCAAGAAGCTCGGTGCCTATCATTACGCCGACAACAAGAGCAGCGCGACCACCCAGGCTAAGTTCTTCGTGGCAGCGGTCAAGGACGCCGGACTGGTCGGCAAGGCGATGTTGGTCTTGGACTACGAGGATAGCGGTCTTCTGGCCAAGAGCACCGCGAGCGAGCAGAGCTGGATCAAGGGCTTCTGCAATAAGGTCTACAGCCTGACCGGGAAGCGCTGCGTGGTCTACTGTAGCCAGAAGCACGCCGCCGATATCGGTTTGCCCAGTCTGTGCTCGAGCCTGAAGACCCTCTATTGGTGCGCGCGCTATCGCACCACTGGCAAGATTTCCGGCTATGACCAAAGCTATGACCCCGGCATCTCCTGCAGCATCTATCAATACACCTCCAATGGTTATCTGCCCGGTTATGGCAAGGCGCTCGATTTGGACGTCTTCTACGGCACCCGTGACGATTGGGCTGACTGGGACTAGGGCTTTGCGCCTGCTGCCAAAAAGGGACAGGTACCATTTGGCATTCGTCTGGTGCCAAAAAGGGACAGGTACCATTTGGCATTATTACAAAAATGTTACATTGAGGTTGCTAAAGCATTAAAATCCGGGAATATCCCTTTACACGGCTCTTGATTTTGTTAATAATAGGTTACAGAGTCTGGAAGGATTGTTCTGTATGCTTGATAGCGGCACTACTGCCTTTATGTTGCTGTGCACGATGTTGGTGTTCTTGATGACGCCGGCCCTGTCTTTCTTTTACGGTGGGCTAGCCCGGCGCAAGAACGTCATCAACACTATGTTCATGTCTTTTTTACCGGTCGCTCTGGTCGGGCTACTCTGGGTAGCGGTAGGCTGGTCTTTGGCCTATGGCGGCGACGGTAGCAATCCCATTATCGGCGGTTTTGACCAGCTTTTCTTGGAGGGCCAGGTCTCCAACCTGATTGCCGGCATCAACAACTCGGTGATCTTTCCCCTTACCGGGCACGATTACCCCCAGGTCATCGACGTGGCCTTCCAGTGCGCCTTTGCGATGCTCGCGACTGCCTGCATCACCGGGGCGGTGGCCGGGCGAATGAAGCTCGGCGCCCTTCTGCTTTTCTTGGGGCTGTGGTCAGTGTTGGTCTATCCGGCCCTCGCCCATATGGTCTGGGGCGGCAGCCACTCCCTGATCGGCGGCCTGATCGGGGCCCAGGACTTCGCCGGGGGCATGGTAGTGGAGATTTCCTCAGGCCTGACCGGCCTGGTCTTGGCCCTGTTATTGGGGCGCCGACGCGGCTTCGGGGTCTTCGCCTATCGGCCACACAACGTTCCCTTCGTCCTGCTTGGCACTGGTCTGCTCTGGTTCGGCTGGCTCGGTTTCAACGCCGGATCGGCCTTTGCCGCCGACAAGCAGGCAGCGCTCGCCCTGCTCAACACCATGGTGGCGCCGGCGGCGGCAATGGCTGCCTGGCTGGCCCTCGAACGCGTACTGACCCGCAAATGCAGCCTGGTCGGCGCCTGCACTGGCGCGCTGGCCGGTATGGTCGCGATTACTCCGGCTTGCGGCTTCGTCGAGACCTGGGCTGCGCTGGTGATCGGGGTGGCGGTGGCACCGGTCTGCTACTGCGCGGTCGCTTTCATCAAACAAAAGCTCGGCTATGACGACGCCCTCGACGTCTTTGGCGTACACTGCATCGGCGGCATCGGTGGTGTGCTCCTGACTGGGCTGTTCTGCGTGCCGGCCTTGTCCTGGAGCGGCCAGGGCGGCTTGATCTACACCGGGAGCCTGCGTCTACTTGGCTCTGAGCTTGCCGGGGTCGCGGTCACCCTGGTCTTTGTAGGGGGGCTCTCCCTGTTGATCGGGCTTTTGGTCAAGGTTGTCTTTAGGGGCAAGTTGGCCTTGGATGACCGTGCCCAATCCACCGGACTCGATAATGCCGTGCACGGTGAATCGGCCTATCCGGCCTTTAACGGTTTGGATTGATCGGTTCAATTATTGGCTAAGTATAAAGAGGTTGATATTCCTGCGTAGCGTGTCCTCGCGACAGACCGAAGTTACCTAGTCGGTATCGAGGTCGGGCATGGGGACAAAACGCGCCGAATAGCGACCTCACCCAGTGAGAGAGGTGAAATTATGAAGAAAATAGAGGCGATCATCAAACCCACCATGATGGAACCGGTCAAGGAAGCGCTTTTTGCCGTCGGCATCCGGGGCATGACTATCAGCGAGGTGCAGGGCTGTGGCAACCAACACGGGCACACCGAGTTCTTCCGCGGCGCCGAGGTTGTCGTTAACATGTTGCCCAAGGTGAAGTTTGAGATCATCACTACCGACGAGCGGGTCGAGCAGCTCGTCCAGATCATCCAGCAGACCGCCAATAACGGCGAGGTCGGCGACGGCAAGATCTTCGTCCTGCCCATCGAGCAAGTAGTTCGGGTACGCACCGGCGAATCCGGGGAGGCCGCTATCTAAAAGACGAAAGGGGCGGTGCTTTTTGCCTGGCTCAAGTGGGGGCACCTAAAATTGCCTAACCCCCGCCGTGGACACCTTATAAGGTGTCCTCGAAGTATCGCGCTTACTTGGGTAACGGTATAATGATAGCAAACTCAAGCTGGAAGGCATTATGCAAATCGATCAGTCCAAGATCCCCGCGCCGGTGAGCGAGGCGGTCGAGACACTTGAGCCGGGGCGGGCGCGTGAGCTTGCCTTGGAGCTCGGACTCAATCAAGAAGAATACCAGACTCTGCTCCAGGTACAGGGGCGGGTGCCGTCACTGACTGAGCTCTATATCTACTCTCTGATGTGGAGCGAGCACTGTTCTTATAAACACAGCAAAAAACAGCTGCGCAAGTTCTCCTGCGACGCCCCCTGGGTCTTACAGGGGCCGGGCGAGAACGCCGGCGTGGTCGATCTGGGGGAGGGCTTTGCGGTCGCCTTCAAGATGGAATCGCACAATCACCCCTCGGCAATCGAGCCCTACCAGGGCGCGGCCACCGGAGTCGGCGGCATCATCCGGGACATCTTCACGATGGGCGCACGGCCGATCGCCTGCTTGGACAGCCTGCGTTTCGGGCTGCTCGAAGGCGGCCCGGACGCCCATACCGACGCCCGCCAGCGTTATCTCTTCGACGGCGCGGTGGCCGGGATCGGCGCCTACGGCAACTGCCTGGGCGTGCCCACGGTTGGCGGGGAGGTCTATTTCGATGCCGCCTACACCGGCAACTGCCTGATCAACGCGATGGCGGTGGGCCTGCTCGAGACCGACGACTTGACCCGGGCCGAGGCCTCTGGCCCCGGCAACTACGTGGTCTTGCTCGGCTCCTCGACCGGTCGTGACGGCATTGGAGGCGCCAGCGTGCTGGCCTCCCAGGAGTTCGACGAGGCGGCCGAGAACAAGCGTCCAGCGGTGCAAGTGGGTGATCCTTTTGAGGAGAAGCTCTTGATCGAAGTCTGTCTGGAGCTGCTCAAAGCCGGTAAGTTCGTGGCCCTAGGCGACCTCGGCGCAGCTGGTCTGACCTCCAGCGCCTCCGAGATGGCCAGCCGCGGTGGGGTCGGTATCGAGATCGACGTCGAGGCGGTGCCCCAGCGCGAGCCTGCGATGCGGCCCTTTGAGATCATGGTCTCAGAATCACAGGAGCGGATGCTCGCCGTGGTGCGCCCGGAGGATTGGCCCGAGGTCAGCGCGGCCTGCGCCAAATGGCACGTCGCCTGCAGCCGCATCGGGCATATCACCGATAGCGGCCGTTTCGTGGTACGCCAGGGCCAGACCGTGGTAGCTGACATGCCGGCGGCCCTCCTGGCCGAGAGCGCACCCGAGTACGACCCGGAAAGCCGGCCTCCACAGGCGCTGCCCGAGCCGCAGCTCAAGCACTTCAGCCCAGACCGCGATGGTTTCCTCGCCCTGCTGTCTGCGCCCAATATCTGCTCGCGGGCCTGGATCTTCCGTCAATATGACCATCAAGTGCAGAACAACACCGTGGTCGGGCCCGGCGGCGATGCCGCAGTGTTGCGCATCGGCGACACCGGGCGCGGCCGCGTCACCGACATGGGCATCGCGCTGACTACTGATTGCAATGGTTATTATTGCCACCTTGACCCCTATCGCGGCGCCCAGATCGCGCTCGCCGAGGCCATGCGCAACCTCGCCTGCGTGGGCGCGACCCCGCTGGCTATCACCGACTGCCTCAATTTCGGCAACCCCGAAAAGCCCGAGGTCTTCTGGCAGTTCGAGCAGGCGGTGGACGGTTTGAATACAGCTTGTCGCCACTTCGGCATCCCGGTGGTCTCCGGCAACGTCAGCTTCTATAACGAGAGCTTCGGCCAGGCCATCTATCCGACGCCGGCGATCGGCATGGTCGGAAAACTTGCCCAGGTCGAGCGCAGCTGCGATATCGCTTTCAAGGCCCAAGACGATCTGGTTATCCTGGTCGGTGAGACCGCCGACGAACAGCCCGGCTGCCTGCCGGCCCTTGACCTTGAGCTTGAGGGCCGTGTCCAGGAGGTGGTGCGCGGGCTAATCGAGGACGGCCTTTTGGCCAGTGCCCATGACCTTTCCGAGGGTGGCCTCGCGGTCAGTCTGGCCGAGAGTTGTATCGCCGGGGAGCTGGGCGCTGTGGTGGAGTTTCCCGCCGATTTACTCTACTCTGAGTCGCTTTCGCGTATCCTCATCTCCTGCAGCCAAGACCAAGCCGACCAAGTGCTGGAACGCCTGCGTGAGAGCCAGGTCGCCTTCGACATCATCGGCAGCGTAGGCGGCTCCAAGATCAGCGTCGCGGGCGTCTTCGAGGTCAGTCTTGAAGATGCAACCGCCGCCTATCGCGGGGCCCTGCCGGCTTTGATGGACGTCAAGTAACGGGGGGTCGGCTACTATCATGGCCAAGCGCAGGACACGCGACGATAACGAAAGAACCCAGGCCATCCCCTTGAGCCGCGCTGGCCGCAGGGCCCGCTCGCGGGCCCAACAGAGCGCCGGCCATGCCGCCCTGGGCAAGCTCAAGGACCCTCACCATCCCCTGCGCACCTTCATCATCGTCTTGCTCGTGATTGCCGCCCTGCTCTTGGCAATCGGGGTGGCCGGCGGCGTCTATATCGCCACCAATTGGCTGAACAACCTCCCGGACATCTCCAACATGCAGCAGTTTTATGCTGCTAAGAAGACCACCGTCTACGCTGACGACGGTACCACCGTGATCGCCCAGTTCTCCGCCAATGACCGCCAGCCGGTCAGCGCCGACCAGATCGCGCCCAGCCTCTTCAACGCCACCGTGGCAGTCGAGGACGAGCGTTATTGGCAGCATGGCGGGGTCGATATCTATGGCATCGTGCGCGCTGGCCTGAACAACCTCACCGGCGGCTCCACCCAGGGTGGATCGACCATCGCCCAACAGCTGATCCGCCAGACCGTGCTCTCCGGCGAGGCCACCGAGATGACCCTTAAGCGCAAGGTGCGCGAGGCGGTGCTGGCCATCCAGATGAGCCAGGTCTACAGCAAGGAAGACATCCTGCTGATGTACGTCAACACCATCAACTACGGCGATGGCTCCTGGGGCATCCAGTCGGCGAGCCTGCACTACTTCTCCAAGCCGGCCTCCGAGTTGAACATCGCCCAGGCCGCGCTTCTGGCCGGGATCCCCCAAAGCCCCACCTACAACAACCCGGTCAAATATCCAAAACAGGCCCTGGCCCGGCGCAATGCCGTGCTCGATCGCATGTACGCCAACAATATGATCAGCGCAGACCAACTGAAAGCCGCCAAAGCCAGCAAACTCGGGCTCAAGGTGACCAAGCACAGCAGCGGTGGCTTCTATCAGGCGCCCTATTTCACCTCCTACATTCGCGACATCTTGGTCAAGAAATATGGCTCCAACGAGGTCTACAACGGCGGCCTGACCGTTTACAGCACCCTCAGCCTACCCATGCAGCAAGCTGCCGAGAAGGCCTGTACCCAGCAGGAGGCCAACCTGCCCGAGGGGGTCGAGGCCTCGCTTTCCTGCGTTGATCCGGCCACCGGCTACATCAAATGCCTGCGCGGCGGTAAGGATTACGCCAAGCAGCAGTTCTCTACCTGTACCGATATGCACCGTCAGGCGGGATCCTCTTTCAAGCCCTTCTGTCTGACAGCTTGTATCGCCGCCGGTATCTCACCCAGCACCCTGGTCTCCGGTTCCTCGCCCGCCCAGATCGGCACTTGGAACGTCTCCAACGACTCTGGGGAGAACTTCGGCACCATCGACCTCAAGACCGCCACCACCTATTCGGTCAATACCGCTTATGCCCGGATCTGCGACACCATCGGTCCGCAGAAGGTAGTGGACATGGCACACAAGCTCGGTATCACCTCCAAGCTCCAGGCGGTCGACTCGGTGGTGCTGGGCACCTCGGGGGTGGATTCCCTGGAGATGGCCTCAGCCTATGCTACCCTAGCCGACCAAGGCACCTACAACCCCCCGACCCCGATGACCAAGGTGCTGAACTCCTCCGGGCAGATCATTTGGAGCTATACCCCGGCGCCGGTCCAGGCGGTTTCGCCCCAGGTGGCCTATGCCGTCACCCAGGTGCTCGAGACGGTGCCCGAATATGGCACCGGCACTCAGGCCCGCCTCTACAACGGCCAAGTCTCCGCCGGCAAGACCGGCACCACCAGTAACGGCTATGACTCCTGGTACTGTGGCTATACCCCACAGCTGGCCTGCGCGGTGTGGGTGGGCGCGCGTAAGCAGCGCCAACTGCCCTCCAATTATGGCGGCTCCAATTGCGCGCCGATCTGGCATAACTTCATGACCAGCGCCCTAGCCGGCACCCCGGTGCAGGACTTCGCAGTGCAAAAGGCGCCCCCCTACAACAGCAAGGTCGACTTCCTCGACCGCGACTACACTAAGAGCAAGGCGACCGGCGGCAACACGCCCAAGGCCAAAGTCGAATAAAAGGGTGCCAAAAGGGGACAGGTTCTTTTTGGCATTTCAATT
The DNA here is from genome assembly GCA_031263025.1 of Coriobacteriales bacterium. Lineage (GTDB taxonomy): Bacteria > Actinomycetota > Coriobacteriia > Coriobacteriales > UBA8131 > JAISGO01. Next base: position 12,982 of record JAISGO010000015.1, on the reverse strand, counting down.
GCCAAAAGGGGACAGGTCTTTTTTGGCATTTCTACCTGCTTGTAAGTAATTGCCAAAAAAGACCTGTCCCCAATTTGGCACCCTTTTGGCAATTGTGTCATCCGCCTCCGGGATGGTGGCCGAGGCTTGGCAGCGGTTATAATGAGACCATGTCCAAGTCCAGCTCCAAAACCCCGGTCTCCCTGCGCACCCTGCAGCGCTTCTGGCAAGCCACCAAGAAGCGCCGAGCTAGCTTCGTCTTGGCCTTGGCTGCGACTCTGGGTTATGTTCTGTTGCTGACTTTCGCCAATCCCTACATCGTAGGCTTGGTGGTGGACAAAATCGCCCAGGCCGGTAGCGCCCCCTTGGGGGTGGCCGACTTCAGCGCTGAGATCGTCGCTTTCATCCTGGTCAATCTGGCCGGGCAGGCCTGCTCCCGTCTCCAAGACTACATGGTCTGGCGCTTGGAAATCCAGGCCAATTATGACCTGGCCACCTATTGCTTTGACAGCTTGTCGCATCAATCCCTGGCCTTCCACAGCGGACGCTTCGGCGGCTCCTTGGTCAGCCAGACCCAAAAATACATCAACGCCTACACCGAGCTGCTCGAGGCCCTGGTCTACAACCTCTCCTCGGTGGCCTTTGGGGCGATCGCCCTGATCGTGATCCTGGCGCCGCTTTTACCCTGGTACGTACTGATCCTAGCGCTGCTCCTGGCCCTCTACACTTTGATTGCCTACCGCATGTACAAACGCATCCTGCCCCTCAATTCCGAGGCCGCCGCTGCCCAGAACGTGCTTTCCGGAGAGCTCTCGGACAGCATCACCAACATCTTATCGGTCAAGACCAACGGCCGCGAGGCCTATGAGCGTTCGCTCTTCGACCAATACAACGCCGACGTCTTAGCCTGCGACCGCAAACGCATGCGGGCCTCGATCGGGCGAGGAGCGGTGACCTCGCTGATCTTAGTCGCGATCATGGCGGTGGCGGCCATCTTCATCGGCGGGGCGCATGGTTGGTTTGGCGTTTCGGCCGGCACCTTGGTGATGGTCTTCACCTACACCTTCACCCTCTCCCAGCAGTTCAACTACGTACCGATCACTTTCGAGAGGGTCAACCGCGGCTTCGGCGACGCCTACGATATGACCAAGATCCTAGACGAGCCCCGCCTAGTCGACGACCGCCCCGGGGCCGCGCCCCTGGAGGTGTGCCGGGGCGACATCGATTTCCGTGCGATTGGTTTTACCTATCCCGAAAGCGACGGCCAAGCGGCAGGCCCGGTCTTCAAGGACTTCAACCTCGAGATCGAAGCGGGACAGCGGATCGGCCTGGTCGGCCGCTCCGGCTCCGGCAAGACCACTCTTACCACCCTGCTCCTGCGCCTGCAGGACCTGCAGGAAGGGCAGATCCTGATTGATGGGCAGAATATCGCCCAGGTCAGCCAAGTCAGCCTGCGCCGTCAGATCGCCTATGTGCCGCAGGAGCCCCTGCTCTTCCATCGCAGCATCTACGACAATATCGCCTACGGCAATCCCGGTGCCAGCCCTGAGGAAGTCTTCGAGGCAGCCCGTCTTGCCTATGCCGACGCCTTCATCAAAGAATTGCCGCATGGCTTTGACACCTTGACCGGCGAGCGCGGCATCAAGCTCTCCGGCGGGCAGCGCCAGCGGGTGGCGATCGCCCGGGCCATCCTCACCGCCGCGCCTATCCTGGTCTTAGACGAGGCCACTAGCGCGCTCGACTCGGAGAGCGAGCAGCTGATCCAGGAGGCCCTGCACAACTTAATGGCCGGCCGTACTGCCATCGTCGTCGCCCATCGTCTCTCCACCGTGGCTGCGCTCGACCGCATCATCGTGATCGCGCAGGGCCGCATCGTCGAGGACGGCACCCACCAAGAACTGCTCCAAGCTGGCGGCGTCTACGCCGACCTCTGGAACCGCCAGTCCGGCGCCTTTTTGGCCGACGATTAAGCCCAGGCCGCCTTACTTGTTGGTGGCGATCTGATGTCGGATGTCGGCTAAGGTCATCGGCTCATGCGAGAACTGCAACCCGACCGAGTCCAGGAGCAGCTTGATCTCATCTGTCCACTGCATGATGAACCAGAGGTTCTCCTTGATGTTGAGGCAGTTGAAGGAAAGCAGCTCACGCGAGATCTGCTCGGCTGAGCCTTTTTCCTTGATATTGAGCCTGAGCAGGGTGCTCAACATGGTGGCGACATAGCAGATCATCAAGTGAGTGTCGATATAATCCTGGCGGGGAAAGCCGACCGGCGGTTTGACCACGAATGGCTTGATGGTCGTGATCATGCTCCTGATTCTCTCCATCTCCTGGAAATGCCCGGCGATGCTCTTGAAAGAGAGCTTGGGTTCAGAGCAGGCATAGACGGCGTAGCCGTCGAAAAGCTCGCGTTCACGGATCATCTCGTTGTTGAACTCAAGGCTGGTGCTGCCCTGGCCCGTGGCGTTGTCCCGGGCTGCCTGTGCGCGGTTGATCCGGGTGGTCTCGTGTTGGAAGTGCTTGCGCTGTTCGAGTGCGAGATGTTTAGAATAACGACAGACCAGCTTCATCGGGATCTTGGCCTTGTGGACTTTGCCGTCCTTGCCGAGCTGGTTGATGTTGACGCGCACTTGGCGGCTCTTATATTTGTCGCCGAACCAAACGTCGTCCCATTTGTCGTCCAGTACCCAACTGCGTAGCTCCTTGGATTCGAGGTTGTGGGCGTCCATACTAACGATGCAACCGAGATGTTCGAGGTCGTTACCAGCGGTGATGTCTCCAGCGCCGCTGGCTTCGATGTCGCCGACCACGACCAACTTATCCAGGTCGTATTTTTGCCGAACCCGTTCGAGCTCATGCTCGATCTGCGCCCAGGTGTTGGAGGCTGGCGGTAGGTAGCTAGTGGCCATGGGGATGCCATTGCCGTCGACCAGACAGGCTATCTGGGAGATCTCCTGGCTGCGCCCCTTTTGCTCTAATTTGCGTAAGTTGACGTCCTCGTTGGGTTGGAGGCCAAGGTAGATGCTGAAAGTGTAGAGGAAGCCGACGTGGCGGTTTGGCTCGTAGATCTCCTCGAGGTGGCGCCCGAGGTAGCGGTAGAAGCGCTTGGCGTATTTAGCGAAGATGGAAAGCGCTTGGTAGAGCTCGTTGTCGCTGAAGTCGGAGCGCTCGAAGAGCAGGTTCTTGTGATAGAGTTGGTTGGAATTGCTGATCGGCTCCAGCGTACGTAGGAGAGTCAAAAGCCGAAAGACCGAGTTGAGGTCGAAGACCAGCTTCTCCTGCTGCTGGATGTTCTTCCAGAAAGCTTCGATCTTGAGCCGGCTGTAGAAGACATAAGGGATGGCATAGCCGAGGTTCTTGCGGGCTACGCTGCGCTCGCGGTTGTAGCGCCCGTGCATGATCAGGTTGTTGCGAATCTCCTGCTGTACTTCCTTGCGGTCGTTCAGCTCGGCGACTATCTCGGTGAAATACTCCACCGGGTCCTTGATATGGCGCTCCAGCTCGTCCAGATAGCCGAAACTCTTGTAGGTCTTGGTGCGTGATTTGCCCTCTGCGTCGCGGTAGCCATACACACAGGACAGGTAGGTACGGCCGGTCTTGTTGTTCTTCGAACATTTCAAGTACATGATTTCCTCCCAAAAACCCTGCAACCGAACTCCAGTATAGCATAATTCTGTGCGGAAAAGACGGAGCAAAACCACTCACGGTTTTTACGGCATCGTCTCTGCTAGACTTCCCGGTTGAGCTGGGGCGCGACAAGCTGTTTGTTTAATGCTCGGCGAAAAGTGAGGCAGAATAATAAGTTGTGATAGAATGGCCTCAATCAACTTTAAGTTGAAGCCCTCTTGGAAAGGAATATCATGACCACGAAAATCGGCATCAACGGCTTCGGTAGGATCGGCCGTTTGGTTTTCCGCGCCTGCTGGGACGATCCGGACATCGAGGTAGTGGCAGTCAACGACCCAGGCGACATCTTAGCCCTGGCCCACCTGCTCAAATATGACTCGGTGCACGGTACCATGTTCGACCATGTCGAGGTCAAAGGTGACAAGATCGAAGTCGACGGGCGCGAGTTCGGCGTGATGGGCGACCGCGATCCCGGCAACCTGCCTTGGGCCAAGTACGGTGCCGAGGTAGTGGTCGAGTCGACCGGCTTCTTCACTGATGCGACCAAGGCGGCGGCCCATCTCAAAGGCGGCGCCAAGAAAGTGATTATCTCCGCTCCGGCCAAGAACGAGGACATCACCATCGTGATGGGGGTCAACCAAGGCCAGTATGACCCAGCCCAACACACCATCATCTCCAATGCTTCCTGTACCACCAACTGCCTGGCCCCGGTGGCCAAGGTGCTGCTTGATAAGTTCGGCATCAAGCGTGGCTTCATGCATACTATCCATTCCTACACCAACGACCAACGCATCCTCGACCTACCCCATAAGGACCTGCGTCGGGCCCGTGCCGCCGCCCTCAATATGATCCCCACCACCACCGGCGCCGCCCGCGCGGTCGCCCTGGTCTTGCCGGAGCTCCAAGGCAAGCTCGATGGGATGTCCATGCGCGTGCCCACCCCGGATGGATCAATCGTCGACCTCACCTGCGAGCTTGAGCAGGAAGTGACCATAGCGCAAATCAACCAAGCCATGCAGGAAGCCGCTGCGACCAGCCTGGCCGGTATCCTTGACTATACCGAGGACGCCATTGTCTCCACCGACGTCTTGGGCAACACCCACTCCTCGGTCTTCGACGCTGGCCTGACCATGGTGATGGGCGGCAAGAGCAACTTCATCAAGGTCTTTTCCTGGTACGACAACGAATGGGCCTACTCCAACCGGGTCAAGGACTTGGCCAAGATCCTGCTTTAGGCCCAGACCTCGTCAACAAATTGCCTTACCCCACCGGGAACATCTCATAAGGTGTCCCCGGTGTCACGGTGCCAAATGGTACCTGTCCCTTTTTGGCATTGGTGTCAAATGGTACCTGTCCCTTTTTGGCATTTTCACTAGTAGAATAAGACCATGAGCGCAGCGATTGACATCCCTGGTCAGCCTTTCCTCAGCGAATACTTCAGCCGGGCCCTGGCAAGTGACAGCTTGTCGCATGCCTACCTCCTGGTGGGTGCTTCGCCCGCCGCCCGTCGCGCAGCCGGTGAGGCCCTGGCCCGGGCGCTTGGGGTGGGCATCGAGGACTTCCACGAGCTGGCTCCGGCCGGCGTCCGCGTCTACAAGGTCGAGCAGGTTCGCGAGCTGATTCGCGATGCCGGCCTTGCCCCGGTCAAAGCCGAGCGCAAGGTCTATCTTCTGCTCGAAGCTGAGAGCCTTGGCAGGAGCGCTGCTAATGCCCTGCTTAAAGAACTCGAGGAGCCGACCGCCAGTGTGCTCTTCATCCTCTGCGCGAGCCGCCGGGAGCAGGTCTTGCCCACCATCTCCTCGCGTGCCGTCACCTTGGCTTTACAAGGGGCCGCCGCCGATCCCCCCGAGCTTGACGCGGAGCTTGTTCACAAGGTCGGCAAGCTCCTTGGCCAGGCTAGTGGCCTGACCGACTCGGCCTTGCTCGACCAGGCCCATGAGCTGGCCGCCCTCAAAGACGACCAGGCTGTCCTTGAGGCCATTGGCCAGTGGTTGGTGTGCCACCCCGAGCCCGGCTACTATCGCGCGGTGTCCGAGTGCCGCCGCCAAATCAACTACAATGTATCAGCAGAGCTGGCCTTTGATGCGATGCTCCTGCAAATGAAAAGCCCGAGCTAGGCTTGAGCAAGATAGGCCTTAGGGTGCCAGGTCAGTACAGACGCGAGGGTCTGGGCAGGTTCTGCTTGGAGGACAGCGGTGGTGCGCCAGGCCTGGCCTGAGATATACAAAAGAGGAACAAAGCAATGTCTACCACAGTCGTAGCGGCAACACTTAAATACAATCCCAAGACTTTTTGGTTCGACGGAGAGGGCGCCGAGTTCGCGGTCGGCGATCGGGTGCTGGTCGAGACCAAGTTCGGGCGCGAGGTCGCCACCGTGCGCAATCCCGCCCTGGAGGTCGCCCAGTCCCTGATCGAGGCTCTGTCCTCGCCGCTCAAACCGGTCGTGCGCAAGCTCGACCAGGTTGACCTCGAGCATCTCGGGGTGCTTGAGGAAAAGGGCCAAAAGGCCATGCCGGTCTTCCACGAGTGCATCGACAAGCGCGGCCTCAAGGCCAAGCCGGTGGCGGTGGAATACCTTTTCGGGGAAGATAAGGCAGTCTTTTATTTTGCCGCAGACAAGCGTATTGACTTCCGTGAGTTGGTACGCGATCTCTCTTCGGCTCTCCATATCGGGGTTAACATGCGCCAGATCTCCGACCGCGACGAGGCGGCCATGGTCGGCGGGATCGGGGTCTGCGGCCAGGAGATCTGCTGTCGTAGGCTGGGCGCGCACCTGCCCAATGTCTCCATGAAGATGGCCAAGGAGCAGGGGCTTTCCCTCAACCCCAGCAAGACCAGCGGGCTTTGCGGCAAGCTGATGTGCTGTTTGCGCTACGAGTATGACGCCTACAAGGACTTCAACAAACGTGCCCCCAAAGTCGGCAGCACCATTGAGACGCCGCAGGGCGATGCTATCGTCTCATCCCTGGACATGCCCAAGGAGTTGGTGATGGCCAAGTTTGAGGGTGAGAGCAAGCCGCATAAGCTGCGTCTCGAGGATCTGCAGTGCGAGTGCAACGCCGAAGGTCGCGTCTGCCGCTGTGTGGCATCGGCGGAGGCCCTAGAATATCAGGCCAAGGCCGTGGCGGTGGCCTCGGGCGCCTCTCTTGAGCGTTTCGACTCGGGGATAGGCGATGCCCTGGGCGGCCACGAGGTGAGCGTGCACCGGATCAGCGGGCACCGGCCGGCTGAGGAGGCTGGCGCAGGCGCCAAGGACAAGCCTAAGCGCCGCCGCCATCGTCGCGGCGGGCATGGCAGTGGACAGCGTACCCAGAGTGCAAAAGGCACCCAGGATACGGCCAGGGCAGCTGCTGGTGGTGCTGATACTGCGACAAATAGTCAGAGTGGCGGTGCCGCCCATAAGTCCCGCCGGCGCCGCCCGCGCGGTCAGGGTGGCAGCCATGTCCAGAACAATCAGAACACTCAGCGCCAATCCAAGGGCAATAGCCAAACGGCAACCAAGCCCGGCCGTTATTCTTCGGCTTTGCATGCCAAGCCCCGCCGCCACCATCCGGGCGGCGCTCACTAGATGGCACATTCTGGCCCCGCCTGGTGGCTCATTTACCCAAGTAAACTTCGCCCCCCGTCGAAGCCAGACTGCACTCATCTAGTGAGCGCCGCCGCCGGTTTCAGGCAAATGGCGCATTCTGGCCTTCTTGGGAGCCTCCGTGCCTGAACTCCCCGAAGTCGAGACCATCCGCAGGGGCCTGCAAGACACGATCGTCGGGCGTACCATCGCCCAGATCGAGGTGCGCTCGGCCAAGTCTTTCACTGGCATGAGCGAGGCCAGGCCAGGCAGCGCCCAGACTTTGTTGCCAGCCGACCTGGAGGGCCAGACCATCGAGGCGATGGACAGGCGCGGCAAGCTCCTGATCTTCAATCTGGTGGGGCCGCTTTGCTTTACCGCTCATCTGCGCATGACCGGGCAGATGATCTTCCGTGAGGTGGGGGCTGAGGGAGCCGATGGCGCTTTCGACGGTTTTGCCGGTGGTCATCCCAACGCCTCCATGATCGGGGCGATGCCTGACCGCTCCACCCGGGTCATCTTCACTTTTGCCGATGGTTCGCATCTCTATTTCAACGACCAGCGCAAGTTCGGTTTCATCACCGTGTTGCGCAAGGCCGACTTGCCCGCCGACGATTTCATCCGCAGGCTCGGCCCCGAGCCCCTTTCCGAGGATTTCACCTGGCAGACGCTGCGCGATGCCTTTGTTCGGCATGGGGGCGAGAGCGTCAAGGCCGCCCTGCTTGACCAGTCGACAGTGGCCGGTCTGGGCAACATCTACGTAGACGAGAGCCTCTTTCGCACGCGCATCCGCCCCGACCGGCTGGCCGGGGATGTCTCTACCGTCAAGCTCAAACAGCTCACCCAAAACATCAAGGACTGCCTGACTATCGCCATCGAGGCCGGCGGCTCCACTGCTCGCAATTACGTCAATGCCCTCGGCATCAAGGGCGACTACCTGGACGCCTACGCTCATGTCTACGGTCGGGCCGGCCAGCCCTGCCATGCCTGTGGTACGCTTTTGAAAAAGACTAAGGTGGCTGGTCGGGGCACCGTCTACTGCCCCCACTGCCAGCGGCGCTAAATGTATCAAAGGGGCGTGACTAGCTGTTACTTTCTATCTGCACTTCTCTGTATACTACAATGAGTCATGGCCGATAAAGAACCATATTCTTGGGCTGAACCGATAAAGGCCCAGGCGGCCCCAGCTCAGGTGTCGTCGGTATCATGCCAAGCGGCTCCGCGTAAGGCGACGCCAGAGCAGCGGCGAGCGACGCGGCAAAGGGAAAGACTCTCGCGTCGGGTCTATGTATACCTCGTCATTGCGTTCACTATGCCTTTTGCCGTCATCTTGATCTTGCAGAAGTGCTTGGGGAAGCAGGCCGGCGAGGCAGCTTCTCTGCAACTGTTCTTCTTGCTGCTGGTCTTGTTTCTGCTGGTGTGGCTGGTTCTGCTCCTGGTTCTATTGGAGCGGCGGCATCGGCGGATTCTCCTGCACAACCAGCAGGTTCAGGCAGGTGAGTTGGGGATCTTAGTCAAATCTGCCGCTCCGGCAGTCAAATCCGCAGGCAAAAATAAGATTTTCGATCAAAGCCAGGCCCTCCTCGCCGACCATACCTTCAAGAAGAGCTTGATTGTTGTGGTCGTGTTTGCGTTTTTTGTATTCGGCTTGTCAGGCTTTGTCTTCTCTCGTGTCGATTATCATAACGTTAGCAGCCGGGTCGTCAGTAGCAATGCCAGCTTTGATCTCCACAATGGCGATACCTCTACGCTGACCTTGGCCAACGGCCATACCTACCAAGTCGTCGCAGCGGTCGCCGACGCGGTCAAGCCTGGCAAAACCTATACTTTTGCGGTGACCTCAAACTATTGGTACAGTGTCGTTTTGAGTAGCGAGACCGCCCGTCCACTGGGCAAGCTGTCAGAGCTTTCCTGAGTACAATCACTCCTCTGGTGTCGCCACCCGCGCCCGATCAGGCATTCGCACATGTCAGACAAGACGACTAAGCGGAGCGCTTAGGTCACACACGGATTTTCGTAGCGTGCTTTAAGCGCGAGCCCTTAATGAAACTATAGCCATAGGCGCTTTTCGTATTGCGTTTAAGGTAGATGTGCACGTCGCGGTATTCTTCTTCGAATAACCCTATGTCATCCATGAATGTATCAAAGGTAATGTATCAAAGGGACGTTTCATTTGATACATTTTTGATACAGCGGCTGACGATGCCGTAGCCAAGTCCGCTCACTCGGGCGAGTTGGCGGATGGTGATGCCTTGCTTTCGTAGCTGACTTAGACAGGTGTCCCTATCAGCTTTTGCCAACTTTTGGAACTCGGACATAGAGGCACAACTGCTGAGTTTGCGGATCTCAGCCACGACTTCCTGGTCGGTCAACTTCGCGGGTCTGATGTCCAGGCAGTCCGCTTTCTGCGCGCTCGCGATATCCTCATGGAAGGAAATGAAATCTGCTTGACCTGCGAACAGTCCTTTGACAAAGCGTTGGTCGACCAAGTCTGGGCCATTATTCTGCAGGTATGAAAGGTAGCTGCTGTAAGGATAAGCCGCAGGTTCGGCGCAGATACCGGCGACGAGTGGGTTGAGGTGGATATAGCGCAGTACCGCCAAAAAGTACGTTTCGTCTTCTACTGCTTCGCTCTTGAAGCGGTTCTCGAAAAGATGGCCGCGGCGATGGTATTTTTCGTTGAAATAAGCGCTGTAGCTGACCATGATGCGCTGTAAGGATGTGCCCAGCGGCTCCGCGTTCACCTTGAGCAGCAGATGCACATGGTTATTCATTAGGCAAAAGGCGTACAGGGCGAAGGCAGACTGCTGTTTGAAGCGCTTCAGGGTTTGGATGAAACGATCATAATCCGCAGCTTCTTCAAAGAGCAGTTGCTGTGCGATGCCCCGAAAGATTACATGATAGACCCCCAGGGCGCCTTGCTGACGTTGGCTTCTTGGCATGATCCCTCCCTTTTTCCAAAGAGGAGGATTATAGACGAAAACCAGTTGGGGAATGTATCAAATGAAACGTCCCTTTGATATATTTCTTTGATGCATTATCAATTTTTGTTTTCTCAACGAAAAAGATTATAATTACCGCGAAGAGTTTACTCGGATTCAAGGAGTGTGAAGGATGCAACGAGAACGTGAGGGCGTAGGAGTGGCAAAGTCCCAGCGCAAGTTCTGCCTTGCTGTCGCCTGCATGCTATTGAGCTGTGTTCTGGCTTGTGGGCTCAGCGGGGCCGTGCAGATGCGTGGTACAGGGGCATCCGTACAGTCAAAATCGGCCTTCGCCAGTACGGTTCCAATCACGACACCCTTTCCTAAATCTGGGGTGAAGAACCTGAAGCAAGGCAGCGTTTATCGTTATACGCTCAACAACAAGACCAAGCATACGATTAGCTGGACGACGCAGAGGTCGAGTTCGTATTACGACCCAAACACTAGTCAGCGAACTTATTATGGGGACACTGATTCTTTGACTGTTTATATCGATGGCAAAGCGCATCAATACGGAAGCGTGGAAAACCCGTTTTGGTCAGGCGAAGACATGGATGACCCTTATGTGTATTTATGTAAAACGGGAAAATATTCGCGTCTCTTAGCCTTTGCTATTCGTGGCGAGGAATTAAAGTTCGAAAAAGCTCGATTATATCGTTACAGTGGTCAAAAGCTGAAATACATAGGTGATTGCTATAAGGTACTTCCACGTTATTGGGGCAAAACGAAATACGACGTCGGCACCATCACCAAACTTGTTTCGACAGGGACGAACAAGATAAATTTGGATTTGTGGTCGAATTCTTGTAGCCTAGGCAGCGCTGATTATCGCCTTACTCTGAGGATCTCAAATGGGAAAATCAAACTTGCTTCAACGAAGGCCCGGATTCTGAGTGTTCTTAATTCTAAAAACGGTAAGCAGACACGAACGGTAAAACTTTTTAGAAGGCTAAAGTTCTATAAGGCCGTAGGTTCAAAGAGAGTGTCTTTTTCGTTGCCTAAAGGAAAAAAGGTCAAACTTGAAGCGATAGCTTATAAACATAAGAAAACCTATGTGGAAGTTAAACGTGGTAAGAAGCAAGGCTGGTACAAAGAGCCAAAGACGTCCCGCATTTATGGATTCGCCGCTGCTGGGAGTACGGCTTATTTTTACTATACCGAAGGCGTTGACTAACAGGTGGGCGCTAGTGCATAAGTGAGGCGTTTCATTTGATGCATCTGGACCTGATTTTGCAACATCATTTATAGAGACGGGCTGTTCCGATGAAGATTATTTCAAAATGGACACGGGCGATTCTGTGCGCGTTTTTAAGCTTTAGCATTGCTTTCACGCTGGGTGTTTCAGAATTTCAGAACGACCATGGCCGAAGCGCATCGCTCAAGCAAGCCTATGCGGCCGTGCAGAAGATGAGTGCGAAACGCCCGAACTTTAAATCCGCCCGGTCGGTGCGTGGCGCGGTGAAGCTGGTCTGGAGTCAGAAATCCGGCGCGAACGGCTATCGGATATACCGCAAGAAAGGGAGTAAGTTCTATCGGGTGGCTACGATAAAACAAGCCTCGACCACGACCTGGCTGGACAGCAAGGTGAAGATCGGGAGACTGTATACTTACCGCATGCGCGCTTATCGGGGCAAGGAGAAAAGCGCGTATTCGAAGTTACGCAAGGTCACCTATGACTATAAGGCGGCTTATGCGGCGAAGCTCGCATATCTGAAGAACCTGAGCGATGGTTACGAGCCGATCTATCAGAAATACGCTTTCAAGGACCTAGACGGCAACGGGGTGCCCGAGCTTTTAGCCTGCGATTCGATGAAGCTGCAATGGGTGGTTTATACCCTTAAATCCGGTAAGCCGAAACGTCTGCACCTCGACGATCAAGAGAGCGCTGGTGCGCCGGCTTGTTATAAAGGTGGTTACATCAAAGAGCATGACCATATCTCCACCGATGAGACCTATACCTTCTATAGAATCAAAGGCACCAGCTGGAAGAAGGTCATGCATGTCACCGAATACCACTATTGCGTAGTCGGCAACACCTGGGATTACCATTGGACCTTGAACGGTAAGAAGACGAGTAAGACGAAAATCAGGAAAGCGATGGGAAGATATACCAAGAAGCCGAAGCTTGTTTTGAAGTGGGTGAAGTTCTAGAAGTTTACGGGAGGCGCCTTAAAAAGGTGTCTCCCGTTTTGCCATCTAAGGGGAAAGGGGCTCCGTGCGGGGAGTGGTGCGGTAAGCGACCGCGCCGGCGAGCCAATGATATAGTCCTGCCGCTTGCCGGATCATGCAGATAACGGGAAAGAATTGGCGGAAAAGCCAAAAATAAGGCCTTAAAAATGGCAAAAGTGCCAAAAATCAGGCTATCCTAGAAGAAGACGCGGTTGACCTGGGGGTGGGTTTTGGAGTACTGCGCTCTTTGGTAGTCGGGGTCTTGCTCGAGGTATTCCTTGTATTGGCTGACCGGGTTGCTGGGGTCGTTGCGTTCTTGGCGTAGCTTGTTGAGCCGCTCTTGGTGTTCCAGTTGCGCGAGGATGTCGCTGTTCTCGTCGCCGCCGGCGACCTGGTCGAGCTCGTCGTCCCGGAGTTCCGTCTCGTGCTTCTCTGCCATGATCCGCTCCTTTTTATCGTAGGGAGTGATTTTAGTGCATCGCGGGAAACTTAAAACGGGGACACTTAAAATAGCCCAGTTCCCGTTTACTCGTGTGTGAACTTTCCCGAGGCTATTTTAAATGTCCCCGAAGGGGGGGGGGGGGGTGGGTATTTTTATTTTTCCCCCCACAAGTTGGCAGCCGGAAGCGGGGGGGGGATTATCAGTCCACTCTATTTTTTTCCA
>JAISGO010000027.1 GCA_031263025.1 Coriobacteriales bacterium | reverse complement strand
CCCTGCGCGATGAGGTCGGCGCTAAGGTCGGTGACGAAGCCATGATGGGCAAAACTCCCATCATCGGTGCAGTAGTGGGTGTTTGCCCCCTCGCCGAAATAAGCGCGCGCGACTAGTTGGTCAAGGTTCTGGGCGCCCAAGACGACTTGACAGTCTGGGAGGGCCCGGGCAAGCAGAAGCAAAGGGGCGGCTCCTACTCCCCCGCCGATCAGGAGCGCTTCTGCGGGTTTTTCGGGGAGGCGCCAGGGCTGGCCGAGCGGGCCGAGGAAATCCAGCTCAGCTTCAGGGTGCGCGACAAGCCAACGGGTGCCCGCGCCGGCTTCCTGGATCATCAAGCTAATCGTACCAGCCTTGGGGTCGGCGTCGAAGACAGCGAAGGGGCGGCGCAGGAAAGTCTGAGCTGCTGGTGGCAAGGCGGCTTCCACGAATTGGCCTGGTTGGACCCGGGCTGCGATCTGCGGGGCCCGATATGAGCGCACCATGATACCCATTAGAAGAGCAATTCCCTCTCTGCTGCAGGTAAGGCGGCGCGAGCCTCGTCACGGAGGTTGTTGACGCCGATGAAGAACTGGCGCATCATCGCGACCGCGAGGTAGCGTTGGTATTCATCCATGGGGTGTTTCAGACCGAAGTAGTCCATCATCAGGTGATAAAGACGCTCCTCAGAGGGTTTGAAGCGATGGGCGGCGGTCGCGCTGAAACGGCCGCTCTCGATACGTTCGATATACTCACGCACAGAGAAAGTGTTGATGAAGACTTGGTGATCGAGGTAGGACATCCCACCAGAACCGATCGCGGGGTATTGGTCGTAATCGACGATATACTCGTCGATCAAGGACTGTTTGTAGCTGTTGAATGTCCAAGCACTACCGTTCTCATAATGACCAGAGAGGCCATCGCAGATCATCCGGTAGAAAGTATACTCGCGTCCGTAGTCGACCTTGCCCACGGTCTCAGCTAGCTTGCGAGCGGTGGCAGGTGAGGCCATCAAGGGGTAGAAAGTGACCTGGCTGACTCCGCTTTCTAAGATGAAAGCGAGGTCGCGAATCAGGCTCTGCTCGGTCTGTGCCGGGAAGTTGAAGATCATGTCAGCGTTGAGGCTCTTGAAATATCCGTTCGCCTCTTGTAGGCGTGCGAGTATCTGATAGCCGCTACCGTACTTCTGGTAGCGCTGCATCTGGCGCAGGAGATCGTCGTCAAAGCTCTGTACTCCACAGCTCATTCGGTCGACCCGACCTTGCAAGGCCTTAAGGTGGGCCGGGGTGAGGTGGTTGGGATTGGTCTCGCAGGAGACCTCCTTAATAGAGAAACTCGCCCGTGCTAGGTCAATGGTCGCACAGAGCTCATCTAGGAGGATGGTGGGTGTGCCGCCGCCGACGTACATGGAGTCGAAATCATAACCCAAGCTCCCGAGCATCAACATCTCTTTGCGCAGGGCGGAGAAGTAGCGTCTGGCAAGATCCGGTTGGCAGACGTAGCGGTTGAAGGAGCAGTAGGGACAAAGGCTCTCGCAGAAAGGGATATGCACATAGAGCATATAGGATTGGCCGGGGCTGGCAGCGGGAAAGGTCAAATCGGGATCAGCGGTCATCTTCAGGCAACGGTCAGTCGCAGTCCGCACCGCCAGGGAAACCAATCGTTCGCTAAGCATAGTTCTATTCTAGCTTATAGCTAGAGGTCGCCCTATCATAAAAAGTTTAGGAAATGCAGGGATGTGCTAGGGAAACTAAGCGACCCTGTTGTGAAATCCCTAAGCCCGGGGATGGGCGCGTTGGTAGGCGGTCTTCAACTCAGGCAGGGAGAGATGGGTGTAGATCTGAGTGGTAGAAAGGTTGGCGTGACCGAGCAATTCTTGGACGCTGCGCAAGTCAGCACCGCCAGCAAGTAGATCAGTGGCAAAAGTATGGCGCAGGGCATGGGGGCTTAAAGCGGGATCCAGGCCAAGTGCCCGGAGGGCACGTTTAAAAGCGAGACGCAGGCTATCGGCAGACATCGGCTGTCCGCTGTTACCAATGAAGAGGCACTCGCTCTCAAGTGCCCCTTGCGCTTTCGCGAGTAGCTGGATTCGGGCCTGGTGGATGTAGTCATGGAGGCTATCCAGTGCTTCGGGGTAGATGGGCACCAGACGCTCTTTTGACCCCTTGCCGAATAAGCGGACTTGGCCAGCTTGAAAGTCAATGTCGCTGCAACGCAGGGCAGCGGCTTCAGAGATACGGGCACCGCTGGCGTAGAGCAGCTCGAAAAGGGCGTGGTCACGCAATATCCCCGGATCTGTGCTCTGATAGTGGTCGAGCAGGGCTGCGATATCATCGCTACCCAACAGGCGTGGCAGCGGCTTTGCGAGTTTGGGCGATTTAAGCGCGGTTAAAGCCTGGTCGGTGGCGATATCCTGGTCTTCCAACCAGCCATAAAAACTGCGGATTGCGGAAAGTTGGCGGCAGATGGTGCTCTTAGCTTTACCCGAACTTGAAAGCCGAAAATGGTAGGCGCGAAACCCTGCGCGATCAAGCCTGCGAAAATCCTTCCCGCCCGCCTCCAGCCACTCACCGAATTCGCGCAAGTCAGAGTCGTAAGCGCGCACGGTGTGCGCCGAATAGCCACGCTCAGCTTGAAGATACAAGCTCCACTCGCCGAGCAGGCCAAGCCAATCGGTATAGGAGCCATCAACAGACATAGGGCTGGAGTTCCCATTTCGCAGCCAACTCACGGGCCTTGGCAATCGCTCGGTCGCTATAGGCTTGATAGCGTTCGCGGCGGCGCTTGCAGGGCGGCTGCAGTGGCGCATAGGCGCCGAGCAGGCCATAGTTCACATGCATAGGCTGGTAATGCGCAGGATCGGCACTCTCCGCATAATGCAGAAGAGAGCCGAAAGTGGTCTCTAAGGGCAACTCAAAATCCGAATGGAGTATTTTGAGCGCGCAGTACAGGCCGCTTGCGATGGCTTCGCTATAGCCTTCAGTTCCGGTTATCTGCCCAGCGAAATAAAGCCTGGGGCGATAAGTCGCTACAAGCTTGGCGAGCAGGGGCGCATTAACGAAGACGTTAGCGTGCATCACGCCGTAGCGTTGGAACTCAGCAGTGGTCATACCAGGTAGGCTATGGATAAGTTGACGTTGGGCAGCGAAAGTCAGATTGGTCTGGAACCCGACCAAGTTGAAAGCGGTGCGCTCGGGAGTCTCGGCCCGAAGTTGGATGACGGCGTAAGGACGTCGCCCGCTCTTGGGGTCAATCAGGCCAACGGGTTTCAGGGCGCCGAAACGGAGGGCGTCAAGACCGCTTTTCGCGACCACTTCAATTGGTTGACAGGCTTGGAAGTACTTTTCCTCGAAGTCCCGTAAAGGTACGGTCTCGGCTGCAATCAAGTCCCGATGGAAGGCAAGGTATTGTTCACGGTCGAGGGCAAGGTTGAGATAATCCGCGCTATCTGCTTGTCCCCGTGACGCCGCAAAGAAAAGACCGAGGTCGAGGCTCTCGGCGGAGACGATCGGTGCGGCGGCGTCGAAGAAATGCAAGTTGTCCTGGCCGAGCAGAGAGGCTATCTGTGTTGCTAAGCTCTCGCTGGTAAGCGGGCCGGAGGCGACGACGATTCCGTCGTAATCCTTAAAACCCGCCAAAGTTGTGATCTCTTGTTCGATATAGTTGATCTGCGGCTGGGCTTTGAGGGCGGCGCCGACCGCCTCGGCAAAGGCCCAGCGGTCGACTGCGAGGGCTTTACCCGCAGAGACTTGGTGAGCCTTAGCGAGGGCTAACAAGGCAGAGCCCAGAGATTCGAGTTCGACTTTGAGGGTGGCTGCAGCACTCGGTAGCACCATACTCTTGAATGAGTTGGAACAGACCAGCTCTGCAGGCAAGGCGCTTTTATGGACGGGGGTCGAATGGCCAGGGCGCATCTCGAAGAGATCCACCGCGACCCCGCTTGAGGCAAGCTGTAAGGCACATTCACTACCGGCGAGACCGGCACCGATTATGGCGATCCTAGAAACCAAGGGCCGCCCGTAAGTTAAGCCAAGCCAGTTGCCAAAAGCTGCGTAAGCTGGGGATGATGGCAAAGAGGATGATGATGATGACAACCCCCACTATAAGCAGGGGAATGGCCAGACGCAGGCTTGGGGCCGCGTGATAGAGCAGGCTCACGCCACGTGCGTCTACCAGGCGGTCGCCCACTTTGATCCGGGTCAGGAGTTGTTCGGCAGCCTGTCCGGATTCTTCCTGGATGAAATCAGCGAGTCCGGCCGACATCCCGACTGAGACAATCAGGGCAGCGTCGTTTTGATAGGCGCAGACCAAGCCGAAATCAGCGTTCTGATCATCCTTTAAGAAAAGGTCGACATTGATCTTAAGCTTCTTTAACAAAGGCGCAAGCGGTGCTTCGGCAATCACGAAAGGTTTGACTTCCTGAAGATAAGCATGTAAGGCGCGCAGGTCTTCTTCGACGCCCCCACCAGCGGCGACGACCAAGACGTGGCGTCTTGCAACGGCTGCCCTCAAGTCAGGTACTTGGGGATTGAAAAGCAGGCTGGGGTCGCTTTTACGGACGTAGACCGCAGTGCTAGACACGAACTTCTCGAAGCCGGCCGCGATTTGGCTTAGGGCCTTATCGTAAGTATGCTCGACCGTCGCCAAGTCGAGCAGCTGCCCGTGGGCGACTTTATGGTTGTCATGATAGACCCAGTCGTCTTTGATGGTTACGAAATCGCCGTCAGCGATCTGCGCGACCTCCCCATCGCCGACATTGTCAAGTATCACCACCTTGGCCTTGAGCAGGATCCGAGCCCCCTCTGCCGGATAGGCTCCGGACAGGCTTTGCTTGCGGTTAATTACCGCATGGTATTTTGCGTCAAGCAAGCGCTCAGCGTAGGCACGGCTTAGGTCGCGTTGGTCAATCAGGGCGACCCCCTCAGCTTGGTTGACGAGGCCGCTAATCTGCATATTCCGCTAACATCTTCTGGGCATGTTGGCAGGAAATGGGGTCTGCTTGACCGGAAAGCATCCGCGCGAGCTCAGCTATCCGGGCATCTCCACACACTTCATGGACCCTACTCTTACCGTCTTTCTCTACAACATATTGGCGGTCTGCGGCCGCCGCGATCTGAGGTAGATGGCTGACCACTATGACTTGATGGGTTCTCGCGAGGTTGCGCAGTCGCTTCGCGATGGCTAGGGCGCAACGCCCACCAACCCCTGCATCGATCTCATCGAAAACCAAAGTCTCAGCGGATTTTTGCTTGGCTCCCAGAGATTTGATGGCAAGCAGGATACGAGAGAGCTCGCCGCCGGAGGCGATCTTTGCAAAAGGAAGAAAATCCGCGTCTGTGCTGGGTCGATAGAGCAACTCATAAGTGCAGCTTGCTGTGTTAGTCCACTGTGCAAAGGGCAGTGGAGTGATCTTGAAGGTGAAGCTAGCCTCAGGCATTGCCAAATCGCCTACATCGTCTTGCAGGCTCTTGCAGAAATCCTTCGCTGCTGCCTCACGCTGTTTTGCCAAGGTCTGGGCAGCTTCACGCAGGGCGGCCTCGGCGGTGGCGCAGGCCGCCTCGGCAGCAGCCAGTCGGTCATCGACATGGGCGGCATTGTGCAGGTCATCTTGGGCTTTTTGCCAGGCTGTGAAGACATCATCAGGAGTCGGCCCGAATTGACGAAGCAAGCGCTCGAAAGTGAAGACCCATTCTTGGGCCGCATCCAAAGCTGCTTCATCGAAATCAGCATCCTCCTGATAAGCGCGTAGGCTGCGTAGGACGTTTTGAGTGCCCTCCTGCAGATCGAGTAAATCTTGGTAGATCTGGTCATAAGTGGGGTCGGCGCCAAGTGCGGGGCTTAGCGCGGCTAAAGCAGTGCTAAGCGGGTCATCAACACCATCGCCAGCAGAGCTGAGCGCCTGGCAGGCAAGGCTGGCCCCTTTCAATAGGGACTCCCCCGCCGCAAGTTTCGGTAGCAGGGCCTTCTGCTCTTCGTATTGACCAGGGTTCGGGTCAAGTGCCCCGATGGTCGTGTCAATATAGGTAGCCTGGGCCTGCGCTTCGGCGAGATGCTCTGCAAAACTGCGCGCTTCCTGGAGGGTTTTGGCGGCGTCCTGGTAGATGTCATAGGCTTGGCGGTAGTTGCTTGAGTCCACATCTAGCAGATCCAAGTGTGTGCGTGTGCGTAAAAGGGTCTGGTGCTCGTGCTGGCCGGAAAGCTCTATTAAATGATCGGTTGTGGCAGCCAAGTCCTTGACTGTGTGTAAGTCGCCGTCGATGTAGCAACGCGAGCTGCCCTTGGCTGAGATTTGGCGGCGCAGGATATGACCATCGATCTGGGCTTGGATCTTGCTTTCTGTTGCGCCTTTGCGAATCAGGCTGCTATCCGAGCGAGCCCCTAAAAGTAACTTAAGGGCGCCCAACAAAACCGTCTTACCACTGCCCGTCTCACCGGAGATTACCGTCAAGCCAGAATCCGGCTCAATCTCGGCGTGCTCGATTAAGGCAAGGTCGTCGATGACTAGGGTCTCGAGCATAAGAGAATTACCGACCAGAGCTGAAGAACTCGTCAGAGACTCGCTGGTAGAAGTCTGGGGCGTTGTACCGGAGCAGGGTGAGCTCGTTGGCGGCACGCACGATCTTGATCGAGGTTGCCCGGCCCCAGCTTTCCTGATAGGGTAGCTGCTGTCCGTCCACATGGATTACCAGCTCGTTAGCGAAAAGGGTATGCGGGAAGAGCTCGACCACATCGCCAGCGGCGGTCACGATCGAACGGGCGTTAAGGGAATGGGGGGCGACCGGCGAGACGATCAGACTGCCCAGGCGGGGCGAAACGATTGGCCCGCCTGCAGAAAGCGAATACGCGGTCGAACCGGTGGCGGTCGCGATCAGGGCACCGTCACCGGCGATCTTACAGATAGTCTCACCGTTCACAGCTAAGTCCAGTTTGACCGAACGCCCCAGATCTGAGCGTCCAACCATAACTTCGTTTAAGGCAAAATAACGGAAGAGCTTGGTCTCTATCTGCGACTCGTAGACCACCACTGCGTCAAGCAGGACGCGTGCCTCGCGGGCGCACTCGCCGGCTAAAATGGATTCAAGGGCAGGGATAACCACGTCTTTGGTAGCCCCAGCCAGAAAACCGAGGTTGCCGAAATTAATCCCAAGGAGGGGTACTCCGCTATCGGCCACGACATGGGCTGCCCGCAAAATCGTGCCGTCGCCGCCAAAAGCACAGACCACATCATAGCCAGCAACCTTCTTCTGGGCTTTCTTAAGGGCCGTGGTACCGACCGAGATTTTGTCGATAGTGAGGACATGGGTGGAATTTTCGCGCTGCTCTAGCCAGATCTTCGCCTCATAGAGGGCATCCTTGGCGGCAGCGTAATCGTTGTTGCAGATTAGCAGGAATCTCATACTTGCAGTATAGCCTTGACTTGTTGAAGGATATGGATAGAGCTGAGTCCGATCTGCTCGCGCAGCTCAGTGATCGAGCCAAAGCTCACGAAACGATCAGGCAGACCGAAGCGGAGCACCCGGATATCCGGGTAAGCCAAAGCCACCGCTTCACCGAAGCCGTTTTGCAGGACGCCGTCCTCAATGGTGACGATGGTCTTGGTGCTGGCGTCAGGACGAGCCTCAAGGGGTTTGACCCAAAGCGGATCACGCAAGCGGGCGCCAAGCCCCTGCGCCACTTCTGCTCCAAGGTCAAAGCAGGCCCCTAGGGGCCAGACTTCTATATCGCCTTGCCGTGTCAGGTCTTCGAAGGCTTGGCAAACCGCTCCTCGCGCATAGCGGATTGCCACCGGCCCCTCTGCGCGATCCACTGCATAGGCCAAGGCCTCCTCAAGATCGATCTGGGTGGCTGGCGCGATGATTTGGAGATTGGGGATACCCTGCAAGTAAGCCAGGTCAAAAGCACCATGATGGGTGGGCCCGTCATGGCCGACCAAGCCCGCCCGGTCGATACAGAAGACCACATGTAGCTTGGGTAAGCAGACATCGGTGATGATCTGATCCAAGGCCCGTTGTAAGAAAGCAGAATAAATGCAAACCAGGGGAATCTTGCCGCCAATCGCCAAACCAGCAGCGAAAGCGACGCTGTGTTCCTCGGCGATTCCTAGATCGAAGCAGCGCTCGGGGAAACTCTTCTGCAGGGGGTCAAGGCCAGTGCCGTCCTGCATGGCTGCCGTCAGGGCCACCAAGTCCGGATTGGTGGCGGCAAGCTTTAAGGCCTCGCCCGAAAAGACTTGGGTATAGGTCGGACGCGAGTCACTATCCGGCGTGATTTGACCGCTTTCGACGTCAAAGGAACCGACCCCATGGAAAAGGCTGGGATTGGCTTCAGCTGGCGGATAGCCCTTGCCCTTGCGTGTACGTACATGGCAAAGTACCGGGCCTGGGTAGTCCTTGATGCGATTGAAGGTGTTGATTAAGGCCTTTAGGTTATGTCCGTCCACCGGTCCGTAATAAGTCAGCCCCAGATCCTCGAAAAGGTTTTCCGGTAAGGCCAATTCCTTCAATTTGTTCTTGGCCCGCATACCGGCTTTGGCCATGCTGCGCTCTACTGGATTGTCGCTGGAAAGGCGCTCGGTCCAGCCTTGTTTGGCTTTGGTGTATGAGGGCGAGAGGCGGATGCGGGAAAGGTATTGGGCGACGGCGCCAGCAGTCTCGGAGATCGACATGCCGTTATCGTTAAGGATAATCAGCATGCGCTGGGCGCGTTGACCGATTTGGTTGAGGGCTTCGAAAGCCATACCGCCGGTGATCGCCGCGTCACCGATCACGGTGACGATCTTGAAATCTTGGCCGGCCAGATCACGCGCACTAGCAAGCCCAGAAGCGATTGAAAGTGAATCCGAGGCATGTCCCGAATGATAGACGTCAGCCGGACTCTCATCGGGGTCGAGGAAAGGTGCAAGTCCACCGAACTGGCGCAGGCTGGAAAAGCGTGCAGCCCGTCCAGTCAATAGCTTGTAGGCATAGGCCTGATGGCCGACGTCAAAGAGAATGCGGTCGTGACTGAAATCAAATACCTCATCCAATGCACAGATTATATCAACTGCACCAAGTGAGGAAGCAAGATGGCCGCCGCTACGGGAGACGGTCTCGATGATGGTCTTACGCAGGCTATGTGGGCTAGGACGCTTGACTTTGCTCATCTGGCTTGTTTCCGTCGTCGTGTACGGGAGCCTTTGCTTGTGGTGTGTCCT
Organism: Coriobacteriales bacterium; assembly: GCA_031263025.1. GTDB lineage: Bacteria > Actinomycetota > Coriobacteriia > Coriobacteriales > UBA8131 > JAISGO01. The sequence continues at coordinate 4,317 of JAISGO010000027.1, read as the reverse complement.
GGCTGGCCTGGGGGTCGGTCGCCGTGCCCCGCGCCGGCTCGGCTACCGAGGCTGCCCCGTCTGCCGCATCGTCTGCTTGTTCTAACTCGTTTAGGGAGAAGTCGGTACTGTCAAGCAACTCGACGCAGCGGTTGCCCAGACGGAGGGCCTCGTCATAAAGGTCGAGGCTCTTCTCAAGCGGGGTGTCTTTTTTCTGCACCTCGCCGACGATCTGGTCTAGGCGGGCCTTGATCGTCTCATAGGAACTCTTCTGCTCAGGCATCGGAATTATCCTCCTTATTGATTTGTTTGGCAATCTGGCCGAGGATGCCATTGGCGAATTTGTGCGAGTCGTCATTGCCACCATAGCGTTTAGCCAGCTCGATTGCCTCGTTGATGCTAACCGAGACCGGAATAGTGGGTTCGAAGAGGAACTCATAGACAGCGATGCGCAAGATATTGAGGTCAGTCAAGGGCATCCGGTCAAGCTGCCAGTGTTCTGCTGCCTGCCGAATCAGGGCATCGACCTGAACCTGATGAGCGGGAAAACCGTCAATCAATTTCTTAACGTAACTATCCGTATGGACGCCGCCCTGCCAGACCTGCTCTGTTGCATTAAAGCTTGTAGCTAAATCCAGTCCTCGTACATCAGCCTGGTAGAACACTTGCAGGGCCTGTTCGCGACCGAGGCTGCGCCCCGAACGCTCGGCAAACCCAGATTTGAGTTGCTCGAGGTCACTCATGACGAGAAATTATGTTCGATGAACCCGGTGTTGTAAAGGCCCGATTGGAAATCCGCGCTCTCCAAAACCTGCTGGTGGAAGGGGATGGTGGTTTTGATGCCGTCGATCTCGAATTCGGCTAAGGCACGTCTGGCCCGGGCAATCGCCTCCTTGCGGTCGCGCCCCCAGATGATTAATTTGGCGAGCAGGGAATCATAGGTAGAAGGCACCAGATAACCTTGGTAGATGTGGGTGTCCACTCGTACACCCGGTCCTCCGGGAATGTGCAATCCGGTAATTAAACCTGGTTGGGGCAGGAAACCATGGCTGGGATCCTCGGCATTGATACGGAACTCGATGGCATGGCCGAAAGGCTGGAGGGATTTTTCCTTATCCAGGCCCAACTGAGCACCGAAAGCAATCTCGATTTGGGCCTTGATGATGTCACTGTTAGTGATAAGCTCGGTAATCGGATGCTCGACCTGCACTCGAGTGTTCATCTCCATGAAGTAGAAGTCGCCATCGGCGGAGACCAGAAACTCGATCGTGCCGGCGTTCTGGTAGCCGACCGCCCGGCAGGCACGCAAAGCCGAATGGGACATCTTCAAGCGCAGCTCCGGGGTCATGATCGGAGAAGGGGCCTCTTCGACTAGTTTTTGGTGGCGGCGTTGGATCGAACAGTCCCGCTCACAGAGCGTAGTGGCATTGCCATAGGTGTCACAAAGGACCTGGATCTCGACATGGCGGGGCTCGATGACCAATTTCTCGAGATAGACCTCACCGTTTCCAAAAGCCGCCTTGGCTTCGGCGACAGCGGCATCGAAAGCATCCTCGAGATCCTCCGCGCGGTGAACCTCGCGCATACCACGGCCACCGCCTCCGGCAGAAGCCTTGATCAGGACTGGATAGCCGATCTGTCCAGCAATGTTGCGAGCAGCTTGGGCATTCGGTACCGATCCATCCGAGCCCGGGGTGATCGGCACCCCGATTCTCTGCATGGTCTCACGGGCTTGGTTCTTATCGCCCATCAACGCGATGGTCTCCGGCTTGGGGCCGATCCAGACCAGGCCCTGATCCACTACCTGTTGGGCGAAGCTTGCGTTCTCGGAAAGAAAGCCATAGCCAGGATGCACGGCATCGGCGCCAAAACTCTGTGCTGCTGCGATGATGCGCACCGGATCGAGGTAGGAATCACGGGATGGGGCGGGCCCGATCAAGACTGCTTTATCGGCGAGTTTGACCGCGAGACTATCGCAGTCGGCTTCGGAATAGACCACTAAGGAGCGGTAGCCGAGATCCCTGATGGCGCGCACTATCCGCACTGCGATCTCGCCACGGTTCGCTATCAGGATGGTCTTCTGGGGTTGGTACATAGGCATCATTAGGCGACCGTATCATTAACGGATTGATCAGAGGTAGGTTCGATATACATCAAGACCGTGCCATATTCGACCGCTTGACCGTTCTGAGCGACGATGTCGTGAACGACGCCCATCTGTTCGGCAGGCACCTCATTCATCAGCTTCATCGCTTCCACGATGCAAAGGGTCTGACCGGCCATGACTTGTTCGCCTTCGCTTACGAAAGCGGGTTTATCCGGGCTCGGTGCAGAATAGAAAGTCCCCACCATGGGAGATTTAACCTCAACCCAATTGGTCGGACGCAGCGCCCCGCCAGTGGTGAGAGGGGCATCAGCCGGTACCACCTGGGCGGTAGGCTCAGTGAGTGTCTGCTCGGGGAGAGCGGCCGCCGTTTGGGCGGCGCCAGCGAACACGGGTTGGGCATCGGCCCTGACCGTGACCTTAGAGCCGGCTTCCTCAACGGTCACTTCACCTATGCCAGTCTCTTTGACGGTACGAATCAACTCGCGGATTTGCGGGATATCCATGTTGTCCTCCTCTTTGGTGTGGGCGTCTTCATTTTCGAGTAAGAAAGCTGTATTGGTTTCTTCTTTATGGCTGCTCAAGAAGCTCTTGGCTTCGGCCGGGAAGAGAGCGTACATCAAGACGTCTTCCTCCGACTTGGCCAAATCGCCAATCTCAAGGCGCACTTGTTCATAGGTGGTCGTGTCGAGCGTGGTCGGGTCGACGTTTTCTGCCAAGGGCGGCGTGTCACCGAGTACCTTGTGTACGATATGCTGGTCCATCATACCAGGCGCGGCACCATAATAGCCGCCGATGTAGTTCTTCATCTCCTTGGAGACGATCCCCCAACGCTTGCCGGTTAAGACATTGAAGACAGCCTGGGTGCCGACGATCTGGGAAAGCGGGGTCACCAAAGGCGGGTAGCCGACCTCAGCACGTACCTTAGGAATCTCCCTCATTACGTCAGGCAGACGGTCGGCGGCGTTCTGGGTTTCGAGCTGACTGACTAAGTTGGACATCATGCCGCCCGGGATTTGATGTGAATGTACACGCAGGTGATCAAGCGAAGTAACGCCACGGGCGTAGTGATGACGTTTGCGCACAGACTCCCAGTATTCGCTGATCTCAAACAATAAATCGAGGTCAAGGCCGGTATCGTAACCACTCTCACGCAGAGCGGCGACCATCTGCTCAACCGCGGGCTGGGAGTTGCCAAAGGCAAGCGGCGCAGAGGCAGTGTCTACGATCGAGGCGCCGGCCTCAGCGGCTTTGAGGTAGTTAGAGGGACCCATGCCGCCGACATAGTGGCAGTGTACATGCACGGGCAGTTTGGTGGCCTCTTTGATAGCCTTGACCATGCGCTCAGTGCGGTAAGGGGTAAGCATCCCGGCCATGTCCTTGATGCAGATAGAATCCGCGCCCAGGTCCTTTAGCTGGAGGGCATACTCGACGAAATTATCCAAGGTATGCACCGGGCTGACCGTATAAGCGATAGCGCCTTCAAACCAACCGCCGCTCTCCTTGACCGCAGCAGCGCAAGTCCGGATATTACGGATGTCGTTAAGGGCGTCGAAGACCCTGAAGACGTCAATGCCGTTACGTTTGGCGGCTTTGATGAAACGGGAGACGATCTGGTTGGGATAAAGATGGTAACCCAGTAGGTTCTGCCCGCGTACCAGCATCGAGATCGGGGTGTTGACGCAGTGTTTCTTCAGCTGGCGGAGGCGCTCCCAAGGATTCTCATCCAAGAAGCGCAGACAGGTATCGAAAGTCGCCCCACCCCAGGCCTCGATCGCCCAATAACCCACGCTGTCAATCTTGTCGATGATCGGCAGCATGTCACCGGTCTCCATGCGCGTCGCCCATAAGGATTGATGGGCGTCGCGTAGGGTCGTATCCATAATGTGCAGAGGCTTCATTGGCGTATATCCTATAAAAACAACGGGTGCGAACCACTTTTCGCACCCGTTTATTATATCCTTTGTTCCTGAAACGCCGGCGCCAGGAGACGACTAGCGCAGTGCTTAGACACGTGTCACATAACGTCCGTCACGGGTGTCGATCTTCAACTTGTCGCCGATATTCACGAACATCGGCACGTCCACTACCGCACCTGTCTCCAAGGTCGCGGGTTTGGAACCGCCCTGCACCGTGTCGCCTTTAAAGCCGGGCTCGGTCTGAGCTACCTCAAGTTCAACGAACATCGGCGGCTCGACTCCGATCAGTTTGTCATCGGCGTACTGCATCTGCAC
>JAISGO010000020.1 GCA_031263025.1 Coriobacteriales bacterium | reverse complement strand
ACCCTCGGCCGAGCTCTACCCCGGGCAGACTGACCAAGACAGTCTGCCCCCCTATGCGGTACTGGATCCGATCCTACGGCTTTACGTCGAGGACGGGGATGCCCCGGCGGCCGCTCGGGCTGCAGAGGCGGCTGGCCTGCCGCAGGGTCTGCTCGCCGAAGTCGATGCTCAAGCTTTCAAGCGTGCCCAGGAGCCGCCCGCAGCCCAGGTCTCGCCCCGTAGTTTTGCGGTCTTCGACGCCGCTATAGCGGGGGTGGCGAGATCATGAGCACTCCCATCGTCGCCGTGGTCGGCTCACCCAATGTCGGCAAGTCCACCCTGGTCAACCGCATCGCCGGTGGTGGCCGGGCAATCGTCCACGCCACCCGCGGGGTGACTCGCGACCGCTCCTACCATCATGCCGACTGGAACGGCCGTGACTTCATCTTGATCGACACCGGGGGTTTTGAGCTGCAGAAAAACGATGCCTTCCAGATTTCCATCCGCAAGCAGGTGCAGTTCGCTCTGCGCGAAGCTGATTTGGTCGTGCTCTGCGTCGACGCCCGGGTCGGTCTCACCGCCGACGACCAAGAAGTGGCCCGAGTGCTGCGCAAATCAGATAAACCCGTCCTGCTAGTCGTCAACAAGATCGATAGCCCGGCCCAGGCAGACGAGCTCTGGCAGTTCGCGGCGCTGGGGCTGGCGGCCCCGGCTGGTGGTTTTGAGGACTCCGGTATCTTCGCCCTCAGCGCTGGCCAGGGTTTCGGGGTAGGGGATTTCCTAGACGCACTGGTCATGGCCCTGCCTCCACTCAGGCAGGTTGCCACCGATGAGGAAGACCAAGATCTGGTCAAGGTCGCGATCATCGGTAAACCCAATGCCGGCAAGTCATCCATCGCCAACCGCCTGGCCCGCCAAGAGCGTTTCATCGTTTCTGCGGTGGCAGGCACCACTCGCGACAGCACCGACACGGTCGTCCAGGTGCCACTGGCGATGCTACAGACAGGTAGCGTAAAACGCCGTCTCGCACAGAACGCGTCCAGCTCTGACCAGGCCCCAGATGCGGTGGCGCCCGGCAAGGTCACTTTCCGTATCATCGACACCGCCGGCTTGCGCAAGCGTAGTGCAGTCGATGATGACCTCGAGTACTTCTCCTATATCCGTGCCCTCAAGGCGATTGAGCGGGCCGACGTCTGTCTCTTGATGATTGATGCCAGCGAAGGTTTGACCGACCAAGTGCAGAAGATCGCAGCTATCACTGAAGATCAAGGTAAGGCCTTGGTGGTGCTGCTCAACAAATGGGACCTCCTCGAAGACGACCTGCAAAGGGAACAGATCAAGGAGCATCTCGGCGACCGTCTGATTTTCGTCCATTACGCGTCGGTCTTGACCGTCTCGGCCAAGACCGGGCGCAACCTCGGCCAGATCTGGCCGACTGTTTGGGCAGCTTTCGAGAACTATCGCAAGACTATCCAGACCTCCAAGCTCAACCATTTCCTGACCGAGCTCAAAGCCACCGGGGAGACATTGATCCACAAGAAGAAGCGCCTCAACATCAACTATGTGACCCAGACCGGCGTCCGGCCGCCGGTCTTCAGCTTCTTCGCCAACCACCCCGAGATCATCGACGACAATTACCGACGCTATCTGGAGAACAGCCTGCGCCGTGCCTTCGACCTCCAAGGTACGCCAGTGCGTCTGCGCTTCAAATCGAAGAACTAGACTACCTGTCCCAGCGGCGGCAAAAAGTCCAACTCCCATCGCTGTGGGCGTGCCTAGGCCCTTATTAGCCAGGGAATCAACGTATAATGGAGAAGTGCATTTCTTCCTGGTTATTATCATACTGCTTGTAGCGTTTTTGCTTGGCTCTTTCCCCTCCGGAGTGGTCATCGGTAGGCTCTGTTTTCATAAGGATATAAGGGATGGTGGTTCCGGTAATATCGGCACCACCAATGCCTTCAGGGTGCTGGGTAATCGTGGCGGAGCCGTCGTTTTCCTCTGCGATTTCTGTAAAGGTGTCCTGGCGGTCGCCCTGATGCGCTTTACTTTGTCCGTTTTTGGTGTTTTCGGGCCAGCTGATCCGGCCCAGGTCGGCTTGGCCTTTCCACTGAGCCCAAGTCTGCCTTTGGTGTTGGCGGCGGCCCTGGCCGTGCTCGGCCACATGTTCTCGCCCTGGATCGGTTTTCGCGGAGGTAAGGGCATCGCCACTGCAGTCGGTGCGATGTTTTTGGTAGTGCCATTGGTGACGCTACTCTGTGTCGTCGTCTTCGTCGTTTTGGTCTTGATCTTCCGCTATGTTAGCCTGGCCTCGATCATGGCGGCGGTGGCCTTGGCGGTATTGACCCCGCTCCTGCATCCAGGGGCCTGGGTGTATATTATTGTATGCGGCTTGATGGGGGTCTTGATCGTGATCGCCCACCGCAAGAATATCGCCCGTTTGTTGAGACATGAGGAGCCTCGCTTTGCTTTCCACCACTAGATGTAGGATCGCCGTGATCGGTGCCGGCAGTTGGGGCAGTGCAGTCGCCCGTCTACTTGCCAAAAATGGCCACAGGGTGGCGCTCTGGGCCCGTCGCCCCGAGCTGGCGGAAGCAATCAACACGACCCATCATAATCCGGATTATCTTAAGGAGGTCGAGCTGTCAGCTGGGGTCGAGGCCACAGCTGACCTCTCCGAGGCCCTGGCGGGCGCTGCCGGGATCGTGGTTGCCCTGCCCTCTTTTAGCGTCGATCAAGGTTGCCGCGACCTGCCCGAACTGCCCTTATTGCTGCTTTCCAAGGGCTTCAACGCCGATGGGCGCTTCCTGCTCGAGGGCCGTAGGCAGCTCGCCGTCCTGAGTGGCCCCAACCATGCCGAAGAGGTCGCTCGCGACATCAACTCGGCGACTGTGATCGCCGCGCGTGAGCCGGGCTTGGCCGAGTTCTGGCAGGATCTCCTGGCTAGCCCGACTTTCAGGGTGTATAGTTCCCGCGACGTGGTCGGTGTGCAGACCTGCGCGGCAGTCAAGAACATCATCGCTATCGCCTGCGGCGCCGCTGCCGGCATCGGCGGCGGAGATAACACCTTGGCCGCCCTGATCACCCGTGGGGTGGCCGAGCTGGCCCGTCTGGCCGAGGCCTTGGGCGGACAGAGCTCGACCTGTATGGGCCTGGCTGGGATCGGCGACCTGATCGCCACCTGTCTCTCCAAATTCTCGCGCAACCGTAGCTTCGGCCTGGCCTTAGCCCAGGGCGCGAGCTTTAAGCAGTATCGTGCTGAGCACAAGATGGTGGTCGAGGGCGCCTATGCCGCCCAGGTGGTGCCTGGGCTTGCCGCCGCCCACCAGGTGGAGATGCCGATCTGTGAGAGCATCTACGAGGTGGTCTGGCAGAACAAGAGCATCGCAGATGCCTACCAAGACATCGTCAGCCGCCCCCTCAAGGCGGAGTTCCTCTGATGCTGGTCGCGCCCTCCATCCTCTCGGCCGACTTCCTCAACCTCGAGCGCGACCTCAAAGCTCTGGAGGGTCAAGGGAGTGTTCCCGATTATTGGCATATCGACGTGATGGACGGGCACTTCGTGCCCAACTTGACCATTGGCCCGGAGTTCGTACGCCGGATCAAGGCGGCAAGCCGGGTGCCCCTGGACGTGCATCTGATGATCGATAATCCGCAGGCGGCGGCGCTCTGGTATGCGCAGGCCGGCGCCGACCTGGTGACTTTCCATGTGGAAGCTTTCGGTGACTGCTCTGCTCCTCTGGCTAAAGGTAGTTCATATCAGATAGATAACTTGACAACCAAGCAGCAGGCGGAGATTGACAGGCTCATCGACCGCCTCCACCAGGCTGGCGCGGGAGTTGGGTTGGCGATTAACCCGGGAACCCTCGCTGAGCTGCTGGTGCCCTTCGCTGGCCAGGTTGAGCTTGCCCTCGTGATGAGCGTTCATCCGGGCTTCGGCGGGCAGTCTTTCATGCCGGTAGCCTTGGATAAGCTCGCCTCGCTCCGCGTAGCAGGCTTCGCGGAGGCGGGGCGCCTCCTCGAAGTCGACGGAGGCGTCAACCTCGAGACCGCGCCACAGGCCGCCGCCGCCGGGGCTAACCTCCTCGTCGCGGGGAGCGCGATCTTCCATGCGCCAGACCGCGCGCGGATGCTCTCTGACTTACAACGAATCGCTTAATCCCGGCTCTCGCCGGGACCGTATATCGGACAGAAAGGATGTGTGAATGTCCACTCTTCAAGACATGCTGAGCTACCAAGGCGGTGGCTTCGTTCTACAAGACGGCCAGCCGGTTCCCGCGGGGGATCCGAGCGCTCAGGCGGGGCGCGAGCAGACCTTGGCCTACCGGATCCTGCGCACGCATGACCATACTGCCGCTCCCGCAGCTGCCGCCCCGGATCTGCACATCAGTTTTGATGCCCTAATCAGCCACGACATCACCTATGTCGGCATCGTGCAGACCGCCCGGGCCTCCGGTCTGGAGAGTTTCCCCTTGCCTTATGCGATGACCAACTGCCACAACAGCCTCTGCGCGGTCGGCGGCACCATCAACGAGGACGACCATGCCTTCGGCCTGTCTGCGGCCAAGCGCTACGGCGGCATCTACGTTCCGGCCAACCAGGCGGTGATCCACCAGTTCGCCCGGGAGATGTTGGCGGGCGGTGGCCGCATGGTGCTCGGTAGCGACTCGCACACCCGTTATGGCTGTTTCGGCACCATGGCGATGGGCGAGGGCGGTGGCGAGCTGGTCAAACAGCTGCTGCAGAACACCTACGACATCGCCGCGCCGGAGGTGGTGCTGGTCTGGCTCGAGGGTGAAGTGCCGCACGGGGTGGGCCCGCATGACGTGGCGATCGCGCTCGTCGCGGCCACTTTCCCGGATGCTTTGGTGAAGAACAAGGTGTTGGAGTTCGCAGGTCCTGGCCTTTCCGCCCTCTCGATGGACTTCCGCACCGGCATCGACGTGATGACCACCGAGACGAGCTGCCTCTCCTCGATCTGGCAGACCGATCAGGTGGTGCGCGATTATTACCAGCGGATCGGTCGTGGGGACGACTTCCGAGTGCTCACGCCGTCTGAGGGCGCTTATTACGACGCGCTGGTGCGTGTCGACTTGAGCAAAATGGAGCCCATGATCGCGCTGCCCTTCCATCCTTCGCGGGCGGTCACAGTGCATGAGCTACAGGCCGAGCCGGAGCGCATCCTGCGCGAGACCGAGGAGCACGCCAACCAAGAGCTCTCCGGGGAGGTCAAGCTCGACCTGTTGCGCCACATCGGCAGCGACGGGAAGGTCCATTGTGACCAAGGGGTAATCGTCGGTTGTGCGGGCGGCCTCTATGAGAACATCGCCGAGGCTACGCGTATCTTGGAAGCGGCCGAGCAGCGGGACGGCGCCGCCGGTATCGGCGACGGCCTCTTCAACCTCTCGGTCTATCCGGCTTCGGCGCCTTTGGCCCTGGCTATCGCAAGCGACGCAGATAATTATGACGACGGCGCCCACAGAAGCACCCAGGCCAGGCTTTTGGAGCAGGGGGCGGTGGTGAAACCGGCCTTCTGCGGCCCCTGTTTCGGCGCTGGTGACACTCCGGCCAATAACGGCCTCTCGATCCGCCACGCTACCCGCAATTTCGCCAACCGTGAGGGCTCCAAGCCGGGCAGCGGCCAGATTGCGGCAGTGGCTTTGATGGACGCCCGCTCGATCGCCGCCACTGCGGCTAACGGTGGCGTGTTGACGGCGGCAAGCGACATCGACTATGTCGACGAGCAACATCTGCCGCCGGTCTATGACCTGGGCATCTACCGTAAGCGTTGCTACTTCGGCTATGCTAAGCCCGAGCCCACGGTCGCCTTGCAGATGGGCCCTAACATCACCGACTGGCCGGAGATCCCCGCCCTCAAGGACAATCTGCTCCTGCACCTGGCTGCGGTGATCCAGGACGAGGTCACTACTACCGACGAGCTGATCCCCTCCGGTGAGACCTCCTCCTACCGCTCCAACCCCCTGGGCCTGGCCGAGTTCACGCTGAGTCGGCGGGTGCCAGCCTACGTCGCGACTGCCAAACAAGTGCATGCAGTAGAGCTCGCCCGTGAGGCAGGGGATGCCCTGCCAGAGGTGGTGGCCCGCTTGCTCTCGCTGGTCGGCGCCTCGGCTGCGGATACCTTGATCGGCTCGGCCGTCTTCGCCCGCAAGCCGGGCGACGGCAGTGCCCGTGAGCAGGCCGCTAGCTGCCAGAAGGTGCTCGGCGGTATGGCCAACGTCGCCTACGAATACGCCACCAAGCGCTATCGCTCCAACTGCATCAATTGGGGCCTTCTGCCCTTCCTGATCGAGCCTGGCGTCGCTGCCGATTGGCAGGAAAACGACCATCTCTATGTGCCCGGGGTGCGCCAGGCGCTACTGGAAGGCCGCGACCAGATCGCTGCCGAGCGCATCAGCGTCGCAGCTGACGGCGGACTCGTACGCATCCCGCTCACCCTCCGTCTCGGAGCCCTGACCGACGCCGAACGCCAGATCCTCGCCTGTGGCTGCCTGATCAACTACTACCGGAGCCTGAAGTGAGGTCAACGTTTCCTCTTCGTCATTACCCGACTTGTTCGGGTAATCCAGCGCCGCAGGCGCAGGCTCTGGATCTAATTTGGGGGACACCTTATAAGGTGTCCCCCAAAGTGCAGGAAGACCGGCAATGACGATGAGGACACCTGTGAGGGGCCTGCGATGATCTACCTTGACCATGCCGCCACCACGCCGCTTCTGCCTGAGGTCCAAGCGGCAATGCGGCCTTGGCTGGCTGGGGCCAGCGAGGATGTTGGCTATGCCAACCCCAACGCCCTCTACCGGGCCGGGCGTGAGGCCCGCCAGGCCATCGAGTGCGCCCGCGTTCAGCTGGCGGCAGCGCTTTCGGCCCGCCCCGACCAGATCATCTTTACCGGCAGCGGTACTGAAGCCGATAACCAAGCGATTTTCTCCGCTGCCCAAAGCGGCGCGGATAGACTAAGGCAGGTGGACTCGAAGCCCAAGTTGATCGTCTCCGCCTTCGAGCATCATGCGGTCTTGAACCCGGCTCGGGCCTTGAGGCGCTTCGGCTTCCAAGTGGTCGAGCTCAAACCCGACCGCCAGGGAATTGTGCAGCCGGCGGTACTTGATGAGGCCATCGACGACGCCACCGTCCTGGTCGCGGTAATGTGCGTACAAAACGAGCTCGGCACCCTGCAGCCAGTAGCTGAGCTCGCCCGGATCGCCCACCAATATGGCGCCCTCTTCTTAAGCGACGCCATCCAAGCGCTTGGCAAGGTTCCGCTCGACCTGCCGGCGCTGGGCGTCGATTTTGCTGCTTTTAGCGCCCACAAACTGGGCGGCCCCAAGGGGGTCGGTGCTTTGTACGTCAAGGACAGGCGCAGTCTCTCGCCGCTCATTTACGGCGGTGGTCAAGAAAGCGGTATGCGCAGCGGCACCCAAAACGTCGCCGGTATCGTCGGTTTCGGCGCCGCTGCCGAGATCGGCGCCCAGGCCGCACGAGACCCTGGCCAACGTCAGCACCTTGCCGGTCTGGCTGAGCGCATCGCCGCCAGCGCCACCTTGGCCACTCGAAGTAACCTCCCTGACATCGTTCCCCTTTTGCTCGACCATACTTCTTCTGAAACCGCCCTGCTCAGGCTGGACGAGGCGGGCATCGCAGTCAGTGGCGGCGCGGCTTGCTCGGCGGCTTCGCTTGAGCCTTCCCACGTCCTCAAGGCGGTCGGGCTTGACGACGACCAGGCCTACCGCTATCTGCGCGTCTCACTTGGCCCTGAGAACACTGAGGCCGAGGTCGATGCCCTGCTTTCCGCTATCCGCGATCTGTGAATCTAGATGCTAGAATATCAAGCTCCGCTTGTTGATTATCTATAATGGGAGGAGCACAGCGGATGCTTCACGAAAGGGGATATGATGTTCGATAATACTAAGCCGATTCGGCGTGGGCTGGTTCTAGCGTTGGCCCTGGCCCTGCTGCTGGCCTTATTAGGCTGCGTCAGTGGCTGTGCGCCTTTCTCAAATTCCGCCGCGACTGATAATACTGGTCAAAACCTCCAAAACAACCAAGCCCAAGACAGGGCCAACAAACAGTTCCCGGCCAGCGGTGTCTTAAAGCTCGCTGCCAACAAGGACTACGCCTATGGTTCAGGTGCGACTATCCGTTATAGTTATGCTTTCAACTACGCCAAGGACGGCAAGAAGAAGGAACCAAGTACTTTCAAGAGTATCAGCCTTAACCTCAGCGGTCAGGTTACCGAGGTGCCGGCGGCGGCCCTGCAGGACCTGTATACCGATGAAGGGGACCTCAAGCCCGAAGTCTATCTTTGCGATACCGACCCCAGCGCCCCCTTGGTTTACCTATTGATTAGCGGCGAAGATGATTGGGCCCAGCTCACTCAGGTCTATGCGGCGGTCGGTGGAAAACTGGTCAAAATGGGCGACCCTTCACAGCTCGCTCCGAGCTATATCGCAGACGACGGTTTTGGGGTCGCGACGCCGTCCCGGGTCGAACAGGGCCAGTTGGTCGTTGAGTCGGGTTCGCCACATTCAAACGCCCTAGGCATCTTCTATTATGAGTTGACCTACCAGGTCCAAAACTCACAACTGGTGCTCTCCTCGCCCAAGGCCCAAATCACGAAAGTGCGTCTGACCAAAGGTGGTGCGACCAAGACCTTGAAAGCCTATCAGCCTTTGCAGCTCGTGGCCACACCGGGTGCGAGCCAAACCGCATTGACCTTGGGCAAAGGGCAAACAGCCCAGGTGCAGGCGGTGCAGCGGCAAAATGGGCTTACTTATTACCAGCTCTCAGTGGGCACCCAAGTTGGTTGGCTGGCCGAACCCAGCCAAGACTGCACCTATCAAAGCCGTGAGTCAGGTTTTGCCAAGCGTGCTTTCTTCTACTATACAAGTATGGCAGACTGACCATCTCACTTGTCTATTTTGCCCCACACTGTGTCGGCGGCGATTTTTCGCTCAGTCATTACCGATTAGGTAACTCCTTTCGCGCAAAATCTTGCCTCCTTGTCTGGAACAAAATATCCGGCGTGAGTTCTGAGCCATATCAGTTGGAATCCAAGCAGCCTGGCTAATCATAAGCATAAAACCCAAAACGGGGGCAACGCGCACATCTTTCGTGTGCGCTGCTCCCGTGATACAATCTAAGGGTGACTTCAAGACCTCTTCACCGTAACGTCAGTTGCGCGACTTTTGCGCGGCCCTACTATATCGCTCAGCAGTACCTGCAGGATCCCCGGCCCAACCTCGTGTTGCTGCCTTCGTCCCTACAGGTGCAGGAGTACCTGCGCGAGCTTAAGGCCTATGTCGGCCAGGTGGAAGTGCTTAGCTTCAATCCGAAGATGGCCGACTTAAGCAATGCCAGCGCCAAGTTGGGCTTGGCCCGCTTTACTGGGGCCTTGCGCCATCTGGGGTTGGCCCTTTGCTCGATTGAGACCCTGCTTTATCGCTTCAACTTCGCCAAAGGTCACAATGGCCTAATGGACTCCCTGACGCTTAGACGCGGTCAGGATTACGCCTGGGATGATCTGCCAGAGCGCCTGGTCGCGCTTGGCTACGAGCGCGCATCCCGGACCGATCTGCCCGGTTCATTCGCCCTCCACGGCGACACCATCGATATCTTCGTGGCCGACCAGAGCGCCCCGGCCCGGCTTGAGTTCTTCGGTGACCGGATTGAACGCATCTACCGTATCGTCGCTTCTACTGGTCAAAGCATCGCCGACCTCGAGCAGCTTGAGATCGGCCGTTGTCAATTGCCTGACTTGCGTCAAGTTTACCTCAGCGAGTGCCATGCGCTGCTCGATTACATCGCTGATGAAGCCCTGATCGTCTTGGTCGAGCCCAAGCTGCTCTTCGATAGCATGTTGGGTTTTTATAAGAAGCATCAGCAGGAGATTACCGAACAAAGCCCCCTGCTTGCGGCGGGTGCCCCTGCCCCATCTGATGGGCAGACCACATCAGACAGCCCAGCGGCCCAGGCCCTAAGCCCCTTGGCTCCGCTGTTGGAGCCGGCTCGGGTTGACTTCTCCTCTCATCCGACGCTTTCCCTGCTCACCCTGCATACCCACGCCGAGCAGATCGACCAGCGTTTCGTGCCCGACCCCGAGCTGGCCCGCCAGATCGATGAGACCAAGCGTCAAGCCAAGTTGGCCGCTCAGCTCGGTGCCGAGCAAGACGACCAAGACCAAGACCCGACTCGTACCCGTTTCCCCTTCAAACCAGGTGATTACGTGGTGCATGAGCAGTTCGGCATCGCCTATTTCAAAGAAGTCAGTACCCAGACCATAGCCGGGGTAACCCGTGACTACCTGCAGCTCTGCTATGCCGACGACGGTAAGCTATTGCTGCCGATCGACCAGATCGACAAGGTCACCAAGTACGTCGGTGCCGGGCAGAAGGCCCCCAAACTCTCCTCGCTTTCCAAGGGTGACTTCTCCAAGCTCTATAAGAAGGCCAAACGTTCCGCGCACAAGATGGCTTTTGACTTAGCGGACGTCTATTTGCGCCGGCTCGAGATCCCGGGCTTCGCCTACCAAGTCGATACGCCGGAGCTAGCTGCCTTCGAAAGGGCTTTCAAGTACGTTGAGACCCCTGACCAGCTCAAGGCTATCCAAGAGGTCAAGCGTGACATGGCCCGTCCCCGCCCGATGGATCGCCTGATTTGCGGCGACGTCGGCTTCGGCAAGACCGAGGTGGCGATGCGGGCGGCCTATATCGCAGTGCAGAGTGGCAAACAAGTGATGTTCCTTTGCCCTACCACCATCTTGGCCGAACAGCACTTCGAGAAGTTCCAAGAGCGTTTTGAGCCTTTTGGGGTCAGGGTGGGGGCGCTTTCCCGGATCGTTGACCAGAAGCGCCAGAAAGAGCTGCTAGAGCACTACCACCAAGGCAAGCTCGATATCCTGATCGGCACTCATCGCTTGCTTTCGGCTGACGTCAACCCCAAGGCCCTGGGCTTGGTGGTAATCGATGAGGAACAGCGCTTCGGGGTCGTCCAGAAGGAGTCCTTCAAGAACCTGCGCGCCCAGATCGACGTACTCACCCTTTCGGCTACGCCAATCCCGCGTACCCTGCAGATGTCGCTCTCCTCAGTACGCGACCTCTCCATCATCGAGACACCGCCCCAGGGCCGCCGCCCGGTCGAGGTCTATGTTGGGGAATGGAGCCAGGAGATCGTGCGCCGCGCCCTGGAAGTAGAACTTGGCCGCTCCGGGCAAGTCTATTATGTTTCCAATCGCGTGGACACCATCGATATGGTTGCTGATGCCCTAGCGAAGCTCGCCCCCCAGGCGCGTTTCGGAGTGGTGCATGGCCAACTTTCCCCTAAGCAGCTGCAGGAGATCATGCAGGAGTTCTATGCGGCGCAGATCGATGTCCTGATCTCCACTACCATCATCGAGTCGGGTCTGGACAACCCCAATTGCAACACCATCATCATCGAGAACGCGCACCGCCTCGGCCTCTCCCAGATGTACCAGTTGAAGGGCCGGGTCGGGCGTTCTGACTTGCACGCTTACAGTTATTTCCTGTTCCCGCCCAGGCAGCCCCTCTCCGAGGTGCAGGCAGCCCGCTTGGTGGCGATCGATGAGAACCAAGAGCTCGGCAGCGGCCTCAAGATCGCGATGAAGGACCTGGAGATCCGCGGGGCTGGCTCGATGCTCGGAGCCGAACAGTCCGGCAACGTCTCCGCGGTCGGCTTTGATCTCTTCATGCAGCTGCTAGCCCCGGCCTCGGCCGAGGCCGCCGGCCGCCAGCGCCTCAACGCCCCCGATGTACAGATCGACCTACCGGCCGACCAACTCCTGCCGTCCGACTACATCGAGGGCCTACCGGAGCGTATTGCCGCCTATCGCCGCATCGCCGCCCTTTCTAGTTTGCGCCAGGTAAGCTCCTACAAATCCCTGCTCAAATCCGAGTACGGTGAGCTGCCGCCACCTGCTGAGAACATGTTCGAGCGGGCAGCCTGCCGGGTCTTGGCGGCTGGCCTAGGCGTCAAGCGGGTCAGCCTGCTCGCGCGCCACCTGGTGTTAGAACCGCTGTACCTCAACGCCGATGATTTGGAGCGCCTACATAAGTACCGTGCCCGCTATGACCAGGCTCTACAACAGCTCAAGGTACCGGTCAAGACTACTGAACATATCTTCATTGACCTCAAGGCCCTGTTGCGCGACCTCTCCCGCTCATAGCTTAACGAGTCTTGGCTGACTTAGTGGCGCTAGCTGCGCTGAGGAGCACCTTGCTGCCCTTGAGCTTTTGGTAGACCAGGACTTTAACGTAGTATTTACGCTTGTCCTTCAGTCGCAGGTTGAGCTTATGGGCCTTGCGCGACTTGAGGGTCTTATATTGCCAGGTGCGCCCTTTCTGTTTGTAAGCGACCTTATAATAGGAGACGTTCTCGGAGCTTGCGCTATAGTTCTTCCAGCTCACCCTGATCTTGTTGTTGCCGGTTTTAAGCTTCGGCTTACCGGTAGCATGTGGTTTTATCGTATAACTGCCCAGGTAGATGCGGCCCGTGCTGGCATAGTAGGCCTTGCTGCCGCTGATCTCGGCATAAAGGGAGTATCTATCGGCCCGTCGTGGCGCCGTGCGGCTGTAACCTTTTGCGCCGCTTGCCTTATACCAAGTGGTGATTGTACCTAAGCTGGTACCTCGGCCCCTGACCTGGGCCGATTGCTTTTTCTTATTGTAGGTGTGGGCACTGTCGAAGCTGAAGTCAGCCTTGCTGGCATGGGTTTTCACTCCCCTGAGGGTGGCCTTGATGCAGAGGTTGCCTAGTCTCAGATTGATCTGCTCGGCGAGGTCGACGGCATCGACCCAGCCTCCGTTCAGTCCGGCCAGGGACTGCCCTCGGGCCAGCGTGACCTTGCCGATGCTGCTGCCGTTCTGCTCGTCCTGCCATTCGAATGGCAGGGGCACTTTGGCTTGGGCTGCGCTGGCCAGGTTGGCATCGGGGCTGGTGTAGTCCAAGACCACCGCGTAGCTTTGGGCGCGCCTCAGGCTGATTGGGTTGCGCAGCTTGAGCGTGTAATAACCATAGTAAGCCTTGCTTACGGTCGTGCTACTAGCGAGCTTGCCCCGGGTGGGATCGCTGGCTGGGGGGTCGAGATAGACTTTGACTGTGACCGTCTGGCCGGCCTGGGTGGCGTAGAAGCCGACTTGGGTGAGTTGGAAAGCTGCGTAGTCGGTGGGCGCTTTAAAGATGTTGGCACAGCTGGCCTGGCCTCGGTTGACGGTAAGCGGCGGGGCGAGCATCCCTAGATTATCCAAGGACTGTATCTTGCCCAGACTCTCTGCCGTGGATTTGCCCTCCAGGTCGAAAGCCCAGATCTCACTGTAGCTGCGGTCGTAATAGGAGATCCAGAAATACCCCTGGTCGCCGAAGTCTGGCCCCCATGAGTTCTGGATCAAGAAGGCCCCGTCCTGGGGCGGCCGTGTCTCGAAATTACCCGCCGGATAGTCATCCTGCCAACCGACCAAGGTCACGGCATGGTTGGCCCTGTGGCTGGCGTCTTGGTCATAGAAAGAGTTAGTGGTGGAGTTCCAGGTGCCATCGTCTCTGACCTCGCCTTGTTGTGCCTTTGAGGCACAGTAGGAGAAAGTGAGGGCGCCGCGTGTGACCAGGGTATGCTTGACTGTATCCAGATTATCCTGGTTCAGGCTGCCGTCTTGAGTGAGGGGGTTGGGTAGCTCATAGGCGTCCTTGAGGGCGTAGTCCTGGCTAGCTAGCTGAGCTGCGGAGAGGGTGGCGAAAGGCTCGCCGGGGGCAGGATAGGGGTAGCTGGAGAGTAGCCTCGGCCCGAAGCCCTTGGCCATGGCCCCGATTGCCATCGGGGCATTGCCGCCGACCTGGTCGATGCTCGACCCTTCAGGGCCTGCGAAATAGGCTTGATGATAGGTTTCGCCGTTGTAGACCGAGTTGACCAAATGAACCTGGGAAAGGTCGCTGATGCTCTGCTGCAGGCCGTCTGAGACCTGTGAGGACTGGGCCGAGGCAGTCGCGGCAAAAGACCAGCAGACCCCGTGCTGACCTTGGTCTTTGACGCTGGAGATAAGGGCCGGTTGGCTCTCGGGCAGTCGGTAGGAGCTCGGTAGCGCAGCCGGAGCGCTGCGCTGGCTGGGTCTCGCATTGCTGGTTTGGTCAATCAGACTACGGTCGGTGTCGAGGTTGATGAAGCCGCCGTTTGCACTGGCCACAGGTTTGAGCACCGGTGCGAGGCTGGAGAGCAGCTCGCTCTCCGCGCTCTCCGCACTATCGGCACTGGCTCCCTCCTGGCCAAGGCCGAAGTTGACCGCCGGATAGAGGGCGCAGATCAAGAGCACGGTCAGAAAGACCGCTACGAATATCCGGAAACCTTTATCATGCATGTTTGGCTCTTTCCCACTTAGCGGGCCAAGGCCCGTCCTTACTTAGCTCGTCTTATCTGGTGCGCACTTTCTTTTGGGCGCTGGTTGCGACCAGATCGCTGCCCCTGACCGCTCGGCAGGCCTTGACTTTTACGTAGTATTTCTTCTTGCCTTTCAACTTGAGGGTGAGGGATTCGGCCTTACTCGAGCTGAGCCTGCGGTGTTTCCACTTCGAGCCGCTCTGACGGTAGTAGACCTGGTAATAGTCGGCATTGATGGCTTTGCGGTCGTAGGTCTTCCAGGAGACCTTGATCCGTTTTTTGCCTGGTTTGAGCTTGAGGGCAGTGACGCCATGGGGCGTGATGGTATAACTACCGAGCACGATGTGTCCCTGCGAGGCAGCGAAGTTTGATCCCTGGCTACTACTGACCGCGACCGTGTACCGCCCACTTTGACGGGGGGCGCTTGTGCTGAAGGCCTTGGCTCCGTCTGCGGCATACCAGGCGGTCAGTTTGCCCATGCCCTTGCTGGCGCTGATGTTGGCCGAGAGCACCTTTCCGTTGTAGCGGTCGCTGTGGTCATAGCTGAAGTCAGCCTTGCTGGGGTAATAACGCAGCGGTTTGACCATCGACTTGATGCAGGCGTTTCCGAATGAGGTGTTCGCCTGTTGGTTGAAGTCGACGATATCGGTCCAGTCGTCGTCAGTAGCGAGGAAAGACTGGCCCCGGGCGATGCTGACTTGTCCGATGTTGATGCCCATGCGCGAGGTGTTGAACTCAAAGGGAATCGGGATCTTGCCACCGCCGCTGCGGTAGGTCAAGACCACGGCATAACGCTGGCCGGGTTTGAGCTCGACCGCTTTGCCCAGCTTCAGCGTGTAGTAGCCATAGTAATCTGCGGTAGCGCTGGCCGAGGCGGCGGCGATGAGACGGCCAGAGGTCGGAGTGCTGCCGGGGTCAAGGTAGATGTCAGCCGTGATAGTCTGGCCAGCGGCGCTGGCGTAAAAACCGACACTGGTCAGCTGGCTTAAGGCATAGGTGGTGGGAGCGCTGAAGATATTGGCAAAACGGGCTTGGTCGGCCCTGAGGCTGCGGATAGTGGCGAAAAGCCCCAAGCTGTCTAGGGACTGGACCTTACCTTGGGCCTCTGCCTGGGCCTTACTATAAAGGTCAAAGGCCCAGATCTGGCTATAGGTGCGGTCATAGTAAGAGAGCCAGAAGTAACCCTGGTCCCCCCAGGCTTTACCCCAGGAATTTTGGATCAGGAATGCCCCGGCGCCAGGCGGGCGCTGGCTGAAGTTGGTGGCGGGATAGGTATCGTCATAACCGACTACAGTGACTGCGTGATTGATGCTGTCAGTGACAGTGGGGTCATAGTAGGCTTTCTTGGAATTGCGCCAGTTACTGTCGTCTACCTGCTTGTCCTGCCCTTTAGAGTAATGGTAAGAGAGGCTGATGGCACCATGCTTGACTAAGGTCTGCTTGATTGCGTTCAGGTTGCTTGGTATCAGGGCACCGCTGGCCGGATCCAGTGGGTCGGGCAGTTCGTAGGCGTCTTTGAGGGCGTAATCCCGGGTGGCAATGCTACTTTGGGACAACACTGGGAAATTCGCGCCGCTTGGATAGGGGTAGGCAGACAGGGTGCGCGCTCCGTTGCCCTTGGACAAGGCGGCACAGGCGAGGGCCGGACTACCGCCGATATCGTCGATGTCTGAGCCAGCCGCCGTCGCGAAGTAAGCCTTGTTATAGGCTTGGTCGTTGTAGACGGCGTTGACCAAGTGGACCTGCGAGAGTTCGGTCAGCTTGCTCTGTAGGTTGCCGGAGACCTCGGAGGAGGCCGCCGAGGCGGTCGCTGCAAAAGACCAACAGACCCCGTGGTCGCCCTGGTTCTTTACGCTGCTCAGTCGGGCTGGGGCGTTTTTGATCAAGCTATATGAGCTGGGTAAGGCACCTTGGCCACGTAAAGTACGCGCGCTGGTGTCGGCTAGCTTCTCCGGGTCATGGTCACGGTTGGTGCTGACCACTCCATCTTGGCTACGCACTTCAAGTGGGGCAGGCTGGTCGCCGCTCGCGAGCAGTACAGTTGCCCAAGCCTGGCTCGGATCGGCTTGGGCGCTCTTGGTGCCCTGGTCAAGCCCGCCGAGTGGACAGAAAGCCACGGCCAGGAGTAGGCACAGCGCAAGCTGTCCGCCCTTCTTTACATGGTGCTTCCTCAAAGCCCTTCCCTCTCCCTAAGGTCAAGAACCTTAAGTCGTATTCTAGATTGGGAGGGGCCAGATGGATATTTTCCAAGCTCTTTGAAGCCTGGCTATAAGACCTGGTCAAACTAAAATAGCACGCCTTTTTCTAATTTTGTCATGTTGCGTTATCGGTTATTGTTTTACACAACAAAAAGGCGCCTTCTAAGCATGTGGGTAGTGGCTTTGGAAACTGTGGTCAGGCAGCTGATACTTTGTCGCATATCCCTGCGTTGTCTGATAGACGGTAGGGAAGTCGCGCTATTCGAAGCCGAACTGGAGGAAGGCTTTAGAGGCCGCGAAGTACTCATGTACTGCGTTGACCGGCCGTTCGACCAGGTGTTGTAGGTCGCAAGCTGCCACTCGGCAGTTGACCAAGCCATAACCACGCAAGAGGTAGCCGGCTCGTCCGGCATGGGCCGGTTCGGTGATGAGATAGCCTTTCAGCTGTGGCCCAAAGGTAGCACGGGCATGGGCAACGGTCAGTGTGGTATCGAGTCCATCTGGGTCGCACTGTTCCGCCGAGCGGGGAATCTGCTTGGTGTCGAGGTACTGCTGCATCATCTGCACCTCGTTGGGCGCCCCGCTCAGGTAGAGCTTGACTACCAGGTCATGTTGGTAGAGGATAGCGGCGAAATCCAAGCGTTCCTGTAAGACCGGGGAGGGCTCACTGCCCCAGACCGCCGCTCCCGGCACAATCGCGTAGTCAACCCTGGGCAGGCTCTGGGGTTGGGTGCTGTCTGAGGAGACCACCATGGCCTGGCCGCGCATGTTGACGAAGAAGTTACAGAACACGCTGAAGAGCCCGAGCAAGATGATGAGGGCACAGACGATCAGAAAGATTCTCAGGATAATCCTGCGCACACGATGTCGTGTTTTATGATGATGCCGGTGCGTATGCTTCAGACGTGGCGTCATACTGCGAGATTATAGCAGTATTTCATAAACGCCTTATGACAAGACGGTATCCTTCCTCAGTTTAGATAAGATGATAATGTTGTTTGAATAAAAGGAGTCTGTGTTGATGTCATCCCCCTCGTCTCGTCTGAGCCTTTCCCAGATCAAGGCGCGCCGCCTGACCTATCTCGTCTTTGCCACTATTACCCTGCTGGTCTTGGGGCTGATCTACGCTTGGTCGATCTTCGCCACCCCGATCGGCAAGCAGTTCCCGGCCTATAAGGGCTTGCTTTCCCAGGTCTTCCAGGTCTCGATGTTCGTCTTCTGCCTGATCGCCATCCCCGGTTCGCAGATCGTCAAACGCGTCTCGGCCAAGGTCGCGATCGTAGTGGCCGCCCTGCTCCTCGCGGTCGGCTTCATCGCCACTCCGCTGACTGCCGGTCTGGGGGCCTGGGCCCTCTTCCTCTTCTATGGCGTCTTCGCGGCGGCTGGTTGCGGCATCGCTTACAACGCCATCATTGCCCTGGTCAATCCCTGGTGGCCGGACAAGGTGGGGCTCTGCTCCGGCGTCCAGATGATGGGCTTCGGGGTCTCCTCCCTGGTCTTCGGTTCGGCTGCCAATGCCCTCTTCCCCCTGATCGGTTGGCAGACGGTCTGCTATATCGTGGCCGTGCTCGGCTTTGTCCTGATGCTGCTTTTGGCCGTCCTGGTCAAGCCGGCACCGGCTGACATCGCGAGCCGTCTGGGCCTGGCCGGCGCCGCCAGCGCCACCACCGCCACTGCCACCCAACGCCAGAACATCCTCTCTGCCAAGACTTTCTGGTTCTATTTCATCTGGGCGACTGTCCTAGTCACCTGCGGCCTGGCTGTGATCCCCACTGCCAGTCAGGGTGCCCAGGCGATGGGGGCCGATGCCGGTTTCGGCGCCCTCTTGGTCGGCTTGGTCTCGACTATGAACGGGCTTGCCCGTATCATTAACGGCGCTCTCTTCGATAGGATCGGCCTGACTCCGGTGATGGTGATCGGTGCGATCGTGTCCATCGTTACCATGGCTGGGTCGGCGCTAGCCTTTGCCTTGCATCTGGCGCCCTGTTATGTGGTCTGCGCCATTCTGGTCGCTTTCTCCTACGGTGGGGTGCCGGTGATGGCCTCGGCTTTCGCCCGGGCCCGTTTCGATGCCGCCGATTTCGCCAAGAACCTCTCTATCGCTAACTGCGTGATCGCGGTGGCCGCCCTGCTCAATATCATCCTTACCGCCTTGCTCGGTTCGGCAGCCGGTGCTAACGCCGCCTTGGTCTTCGCTATCCTGGCAGTGTTGGCAGTGCTTGCCCTCTTGGTCGTCCTGCCTTTCGCCAAGATTTACAAGAGCGATTTAGCGCGTATCGCCGAGGAGATGGAGTAGGACCTAAGCGCTTTTTGTCGGGAAAACTCTTAAGCCTCTGACCTGCGCAGAACAGAAAATAATAAGACTCTTATGACAAATTCTGAGCGCTGCGAACTTATTATGGAGACATGTTCAAGCGAGTCCTCTGACAGCGACATGAAGTGCCTGAGCCACCTCTGGTGGCCCGGGCACTTCGTCTTACTGGAGCCGATTCGTGAGCTGATAGCCCTTTTTGTCTGGGCCGGTGCGTGGCCGGACAGGCGAAGGATAGTTTATTAGCGTGCAGCGAGGCCGAGCCCAAGCGCGACCCGTTGCACTGGTAGGTTAAAGAAAGGAGAAACTTATGACTGAAGGTAAAAAGTTCACCACCTCCGACGTTATCGACCGGTTGGGCGTGAACGGCTTCACCTGGGTTATGTTTTTCTTCCTTGGTTTTGCCATGATCTTCGACGGTTATGATTACATGATCGTCAATACCACCAACGCCCTGGTGGCGAACACCTTCTTCCCCGGGGTCGCGTCGCCTGGCGCCCTGATGGGCTCCCTTACCACCTGGTCTTTGCTGGGTATGGTGATCGGCGGTGCCATCGGCGGTATGATGTCCGACCGCTTCGGCCGTAAATTTACCCTGACCCTGTGCATCTTCTGGTATGGTCTGTTCACCCTGCCTCAAGCTTTCAGCGTCAACTACGCCATGTTCGCCGCTTTCCGTCTGATCGCCGGCATCGGCGTGGGTTCTTGTATCCCGGTGGTCACCACCTGCTTCTCAGAGACCATGCCCACTAAGAACCGTGGCGTCTTCGTCACTTTCGGGATGGCTTTCATGGTCTTCGGCTGGGTGCTGGCCGGCGTTATCGGCAACCCCATCCAACAGCACACCTTGAGCCCGATCATCGCTGGTATGTGCGAGCCGATCAAGGTCTTCACCAAGGCCACTGGCCAGTGGACGGACAGCTTCGCCAACTGGCGTGTCGCCTATCTGATCGGCGCAGTGCCGATCATCTATGCCATCCTGCTCTTCTTCTTCATGAAGGAGACTCCAGCCTGGTATGTCAGCCGCGGCCGGGTCGACGAAGCCGTCAAGCGGCTCGAGGCCCTCGAGCAGCAGCACGGCCTGGGCGACAAGCTGGTCGCCGCCGACCTGGTGATCCCGCCCAAACCGGCCAAGCAATCGCCGTCCACCCTTTTCAACCGTAAGTATCTGGTAGGTACTGCGGCGATCTGGGTGCTCTATTCGATTGGCCAGTTCTGCGTCTATGGTATGAACACCTGGCTGCCCAGCTGGTTCAAGGGCATCGGCTACACCGCCACCCAGGCGGTCACCCTGCAGACCTGGAACAACGTCGCGGCCATCGTCTCCAACGTCACCGTCGGCTTCATCTCCGACATCGTGGGACGTCGTCGCAACATGATCTTCAGTTGGGTCTTGGCGGCTGTCCTGATCTTGATTTGCGCCCTCTTCGTGAGCGGCCCCTTGTCTGGCGGCTTCCTGCTCGGCGCGGGCAACAACTTCGCCCTCTGCATCGTCTTGATGCTGCTCTTCGGTTTCGCCCTCAACTACTCGATCACCGCGGTCCAGCCTTTGATGCCCGAGATCTATCCGACCAGCATCCGCAACATGGGCGTGTCCTGGTGCCAGGCTTTCGCACGTTTCGCCGGGGCCTCTTCCTCGATCGTGCTTGGCGCTATCTCAACCCTGCCGGTGTTCTGCGACGCGACTGGCAACACTCTTCCGTCAGCTTGGAATACCATCGTGTTATTCTTGATCATCCCATTCGCTATCGCTTTCATCGCCTCCATCCTCTTCGTCCAGAAGGAGACCGCAGGCAAGTCGATGGACGATTTGCAAACCGAGATGGAAGAGGGCCAGGTCGCCTAAGGGCTGCCTGACAGAAAGGAAATTATCATGCAAAAAGATAACAGTACAGCTCTCTTCGCGATCATGGGCGTGATCGTGGTCATCGAGGTGATCGTCTGCATCATCTGCCCGATTGCCATCGCCAACTTCGAGAAGAACCCAGTGGCGCTGCCCTTGATGATCATCGCGCTTTTGCTGCCCTATATCTACTTCTTCGTCTTTGCCGGCATCCAAGCGGCCAAGAACAAGGCTGCCAAGAAAGCTGCCTTAGCGGGGAAGCAGGACTAACTTCGTTGTTCACCAGGCCCTGGGGCTTATACTCCAGGGCCTGCGTCCTATAGAAACCACGCATCCATAGGACTGAGTGATCATTATTTTATTGGAAGCCATAAAGACCTCAATGAAAGGAGATTAATTATGGCAATGTCAAAGGAGTGGAAGCGTCAGAACCCCGATGGTTCGACGACTATCCGTTCGTGCTGCTGGTCGCCTCCAGGGGACCATCCGGTCGGCTGCGGTCTGCTGCTCACGGTCAAGGACAACAAGTTGATTGACGTCGAGGGTGACCCCGAGCACCCGATCACCGAAGGCCGGCTCTGCATCCGCGCGCTGGACTTCCCGGAGATCGTGCACAGCCCCTCGCGTCCGCGCAAGCCGATGGTGCGTGACCCCAAGGATCGCGGCAAGGATGCTTGGAAAGAAGTCTCCATGGACGAGGCCATGGATCTGATCTGCGACAAAGTCAACTTCTTCAAGAAGGAATATGGCAACGAGTCGATCATGGTCATCGGTGGTACCGGCCGTGAGGCATGCATCTACTACTACCCGCTGGGCTTCTCCACCTTGCAGACCCCCAACGTCCTCTATGGCCAGTCTGGTTGGTCTTGCTACGGTCCGCGTTGCTCCATCACCGACTACATCCTGGGTGCAGGTTATCCTGAGATCGACTTCGCTGGTTACTACGAGGATCGCTACTACAACAAGAACTTCCGTCTGCCCAAGAACGTCTGCTGCTGGGGCAAGATGCCGCTGTCTTCCAACGGCGACGGTCTGTTCGGCCACAGCTTGATCGACATGATGAAGCTGCACGCCAACAAAGATGGCGTCGTCCAGGGCGAGGCCTATGACGTCGACACCGATGACGGTGGCTACTCCACCCGTATCATCATGATCGACCCCCGTATCACCTGGTTGGGTGCCCGTGAGGGTAACATCACCCTGCAGATCAAGCCGCAGACCGATACCGCCATCGCGCTTGGTATCATCAACGTCCTGATCGAGGAAGACCTGATCGACCATGATTTCGTCGATAACTACTGCTTCGGCTTTGACGAGCTGAAGGAGCGCGCCGCTGAGTATTCACCGGAGAAGGTCTCGGAGCTGACTTGGGCTTCTGCTGACGATATCCGCACCGTGGCCCGCGCCCTGGCTGACCGTCCGAGCTCCATCGCCTGGGGCCTCGCCGTCGACCAGAACCCCAACGGCGTCCAACTCGGCCATGCCATCATCGCCATCGAGGCCCTGACCGGCAACATCGACATCCCCGGCGGCCTGACCTTAGGTCCGCCTTCCGGCTTGCTTGGCAAGTGGCGTATGGAGACCCGTAAGGATCTCGACGTCGTACCGGGCCTTTGGGACAAGCGTCTTGGTGCCAACGAGTACCCAGCCCTGTCCAATGCCATGGCCACCACCCATCCCGACTACACCCTGGATGTGCTGGAGACCGACAAGCCCTACAAGATCCACATGCTTTGGTTCAACAGCTCCAACATGTTGACCGCGACCTGCTCGGCCGCTCCGGTGCGTTGGCATGATGCTTTCAACCGCTGCGACTTCGTGGTCGTGCAAGAGCTGGAGATGACCCCCACCGCGATGGCCTTGGGCGACGTCTTCCTGCCGCTGCCGACCGTTCCCGAGCATGACGCCATCGTCATCACCCACTATGGCCGTAACACGGTCTTCCTGGGCGCCATGAACGAGGCCCTGCGCACCGTCGACGGTTGGTCTGACACTGAGGCCTGCATCGAGTTCGGCAAGCGTCTCAACAACGCCGGCCCGGACGGTACCTCCACTTGGGATATGTTCGAGGGCGACAACCGCCACGACTATCTGGAGAGCTTCTTCACCAACCAGCTCCAGCCTGAGCTTGGTTTCACTTTCAGCGACCTGAAGGAGAAGGGCTTCTG